>JAXHSZ010000474.1:0-7678 GCA_034190725.1 Thermodesulfobacteriota bacterium | reverse complement strand
GGCGTGATCCTGCCGATTTACCATTCAATTCAGTATCTCCATTCCAGCCTATTTCAGACACAAAATATGAGACAATTCCCTGTTCTTTCTTAACGCTCACTAAGATGCTCAGACAATACACGCATTAAAATTTGACCGCCGTTAAAGCTTGCTTATAACTTATATTTCATGCAGTTAAAATAATACGAAATATGAAACAAATTCAAATTCAAAAATTCATACCAGTTCAAGGATTCAGGGTTCACAGGTTTCAGTGTTCTGGTTTCAGGTCTTTTTTTCTCGCTCCTGACACCTGAAACCTGGAGTAATGCAAATAAAGTGTAAACTACTTTTGTGTCAATATGAAGGATACCGAATTTCTGCAATAAAACCGTGAACCGGAAACTGTTAACGGCGAACTATTACGATATTCGAGTTCAGCAATTCTGAATATTGGGTAATACTGTTATCTGTTATTCGTAGGCATTTCACTGTAACGGTGAACTGGACGGGGACATTTCATGTGATGATGTAATGAAGTTGGATCATTTTATGAAACAGAAAGCATTCATCAAACTCAAATGAGCACAAAAAGGAGCATTGAAGATGGAAATAATGCAAGATATGAGACGTTTTATGGAACCTGAATCTATCGCCTTGATCGGTGTGTCACGAAATGTGGACGGAGGCGCTTGGAATGTTTTGCAAAACTTGATGGATTACGGTTTCCAGGGAAAGATGTATCCCATCAATCCGAAAGCGGATGAGATTCTGGGTCATAAGGCGTATCCGGACATAAGAGAAGTGTCCGAAGATGTTGATCTTGCAGTAATCATTACACCACGCTCAACTGTTCCTGCACGTGTGAAAGAATGCACTGAGAAGGGTGTCCATGCTTTAGTGGTTATTGCCCAGGGATTTGCCGATTCCGATGATGAAGGGAAAAAGCTCCAGGAAGAGATGGTCGGAATTGCCCAAAAAGGCAAAACAAGGATAGTGGGGCCCAATACATTCGGCGTGATGAACGCATTTACCGGACTGAGTACGGCACTGCCGAAGTTCGAGATGGCAAAGACTCCTGTTGGGGCTGTATCTCAGAGTGGTCTCTTCTTTGTGGGTTTTTCAAAAGTGAGGTTTGGAAAGACCATTGACATTGGAGATTGTTGTGACATCGATTTTGCGGATAGTCTGGCCTATTTTGAGGATGACCAAGATATTAATGTGGTATTTCTTCATATGGAGGGTGTTTCAGATGGACAGAGGTTCTTTAAAGCGGCAAAGAATGTTTCAAAGAAGAAACCCATCATAGCCCTTAAATCAGGGAGAAGCGAAATGGGCCGTGTGGCAGCCCAGTCTCATACAGGATCCATAGTGGGAAAAGACGAGGTATACGATGCAGTATTTAAAGAAACAGGGATAATACGAGTGGACGATGAAGAAGAGGCGGAGGACCTCATCGATTCATTTTTGACTTTCCCCCTGATGAAGGGGAAAAAGATTGGGATCATGACTTGGGCAGGGTCCACAGGGGTGATAACCGTTGATGCATGTGAAAAGTATGGCCTGGAAGTCCTGAATCTCTCCGAAACGACACTGGAGATGATACGAAAACTCGCTCCACCCGAATGGCTGCCCCTTGGCAATCCGGTGGATATATGGGCCTGTATGGGCTTAAAGGGATTCAATCCCTTCAATTTTAAGGAAGAGTTTCAGATAATACTTGAAGCATTATTGGAGGATGACAAGAGTGACGGTGTCATTGCTATTATCCCTGACTTTCTCGGATTATTCCCACCGGAGTGGGCGGACATCTCTACAATCGTCAAAGACGCGGCTGAAAAATTTCCCGACAAACCTATAGCATTTTCCATATTCGGCCCGAAAATGGACCTTGCGAAAAAACTTACGGAAACGGGAAAGACCATTGTATTCAATAGTTGTGAGAGGGCGGTAAGCGCCCTTTCAAAACTCAATACTTATTATGAATTCCAAAGAGGAAATGAAAAATAACAATCTGTGGTGTTGCAAGGTTGCGCTCAGCGCCGGCTGCTTGCCTTGTTTGCTTCCTATACGCAAGAACTATGCAGGCATCCGAATAGGCATACAAATCATGCAATCCAGTTACGCATACACCCTTATGGGAGCCTGTAGTTCATAAGAAGCAAACAAGGCAAGCAGCCGGCAAGCACTGAACCTGGATCACCGAACAAGTGGAAAATAGGGGATACGATCATGGCATACGGAAATGTCACTGAAAAAGAAATCGCTCTTTTCAAATCCATTGTCGGTTCGGATAAGGTGTCAACAGGAGAATCCGTAAAAGAGCTTCATTCCAAGGACGAATCCTTTCACAAGAGATGTTCCCCGGATGCGGTTCTCTTTCCTGAATCCGCTGAACAGATAAGCGGCATCCTGAAAATAGCTAACGAAAGAAAAATACCCGTCACTCCCTGGGGAGCAGGAACGAGTCTTGAGGGAAATCCCATGCCGTCCCAAGGAGGTATTGTTCTGGACATCCAGGGGATGAATAGGGTCCTTGAAGAGAGGGAGGGAGACTTTCAGGTCATTGTTGAACCCGGCGTCGTGTATAAGGATCTGAACAAGAGGTTTTCAAAGAAAGGGCTCTTCTTCCCGCCGGACCCGGGGGCTTCAGCCACAATCGGAGGGATGGTCGCCAACAATGCCAGCGGTATCCAGACTCTGAAATACGGCGCCACAAAAGACTATGTAATGAGACTGGAGGTTGTTCTTCCCACAGGAGATATCATTCGGGTCGGGTCCAACGCCGTGAAGACCTCTTCAGGCTATGACCTGTGTCGTCTCTTTACAGGCTCAGAAGGGACACTGGGCATCATCACTCAGATCACATTGCGGCTTGCGCCCCTGCCTTCTTATTTTACAGCCGTGCTGGTTCATTTCAATTCCGTAGAAGATGCTACGAAATCCATATATCAGATTATGGGCACGGGGATTGTTCCAGCCGCACTTGAGTTTCTCGATGGAAACGTCATAGAGGCGATCAATGTTTTCAAAAAGACTCAGCTTGAGGAGAAGCCCACTCTCTTCATGGAATTTCATGGAACCAATGAGGCCGGGCTGAAAGAGGAACTCTCCCTTATTGAGGAGATATGCACATCCAATGGGTGTTCTCTCTATGAAGCAGGGATAGGAAAAGATGAGAGAGACCGCCTTTGGGAGGCCAGGTATGACACATTCGAGTCAATGAAGAACGCCAATAGGGGCATGGAAATAATTATAATAGACACGGCCGTACCCCTCTCAAAATACCCGGAAATGGTGGATTTTGCGCGGAGAGAAGCTCTGTCGAACGGCATAAAGGGGTACGTATTCGGCCATGCCGGAAGCGGTAATCTGCACATGGGTTTGATTAAAGATCCCAATGACTCGGAACAGGCTGAGACGGGAATAAAGGTCAATGATGCTATAGTCAGGTGTGCCATCGATCTGGGAGGCACGGCCACAGGTGAACACGGAGTGGGCATAGGGAAACGCAAATTCATGATACACGAACATGGAACCGGCCTCGAAGTGATGAAAAGGATCAAAACTCTTCTGGACCCAAATGGAATAATGAATCCCGGCAAGATATTCTTCTAGCCGGCCACGCTGCATTTTTCCAATAGTAAGCTATTCTGACTCCTGACTCCTGAATACTTCAAACGGCTTCAGCGGTAACCGACTTTCAGCTGGTAGCAATCAAGTGTAAAACAGATCACAATGCGAAATATCAGGATCACAATTGAATATGACGGTACGCAGTATCATGGATGGCAGATTCAACCGAATGCAATAACCATACAAGAAATAATAGAAGACAGATTAAAGACAATCATACAAGAGAATGTCAATGTAATCGCATCTGGAAGGACAGATGCAGGCGTTCATGCCATCGGGCAGGTGGCGCATTTTCATACGAGTTCATCACTGGACCTGAGTAATATTCAAAGAGGTTTGAACAGTCTGCTTCCGGATGATATCGTTATTAAGGAGATACACGAAGCGGAAAAAGACTTCCATGCCCGATACAGCGCCACGAGTAAGACATACAGATACATTATCTTCAACGAAAAGTTCCCTTCAGCTCTTTATCGTAACTTCTCCTGGTTCATCCCTTTCACACTGGACATATCCGAGATGAATAAGGCCTCACTCCGCCTTTTGGGAACACATGATTTCTCATCCTTCAGGGCAGCGGGCTGTAACAGCCACAACCCGGTCAGAGAGATCTCCCATGTGTCCCTGAAAAAAGACACAAAGGGTTTTATAATCTTTGAGATCGAAGCGAATGGATTCTTAAAACAGATGGTGAGGAATATTGTGGGAACACTTGTGGATGTGGGCAAGAAAAAGATCGGGGCAGATGAATTCGAAGAGATTTTTTACTCAAAGGACAGAAGAAAGGCCGGTGTAACAGCCCCTCCGCAAGGGCTGTTCCTGGTGAAAGTAAAATACGGGTAATGTCTTTTCAAAAAGCTTAACTGTTATCATAAATTAACGGTTTGATATCGTCGCAATGGACAATCCCTTGATAGACAGGGCAGTCTCTGCATGAAGGCAGGGGATGAGCACATTTCTCTTCCGATGCCCAGCATGGCACCATCTTATTCTTAAAGGCCTCACATGAATTCTTGACTTTTTCGGAACACACCCTGAGTTTCCAGCAGGGGATGAGGGCCATCAGACGCCGAATCCCTTCGAAGTTGAGACCTTCATCCTGTATCATCTCTTTGATGCAGCGGATCTTTTCCAACTCTAAATCCGAGTAAAGCCTTCGGCCTGTAGGGGTCTTGAAAGGCAAGATCAACCCTTCCCTCTCATATTGGCGGAGGGAATGGACGGACACGCCCAGCTTATTGGCCGCCACCCCTATTGTATAGACCGGTTCACTGAACGATCTTTCCATCTGATTTTTTCTGACTTCCGAACGGAGCATAGCCGACTATTCTTTCCTTTTTTGTCGTTTCAGAGTCCACGCATTGTAGCACAATGATTTCACTTCCTCGCCGGAACGAAAACTGTCTTTTTCGCCAATCTCTGCGTCAGACTCAGATGTAAGGGCACGTAGCAACATGCCCTTACATACCCAATGTATTCCTGCAGTTAGAATCTTCATCTTCCTTGACATTGACGCAAAATCCTAGTTTTTGTTCAGACACTATTTCTGCAAAGGCCAAGGGGTCCTCAAAGGATACACCCTGACAACTGCCCCCTGCACCCTTTCAGCCGTTTAACACCCTTTCAACTTCTTCTTCTTTCTCGGAGGCCTCTTTATCTCCTTCTTCTTTTTCGTCGGTTGTTCATCCTCTGTTACAGTAACCGGTGAACCGCCTCCCCCAAGATACTCACCGACCGCCCTCCGGGCCTTGTATCGGAGAATCTCATCATCAGAAGAACCCAGAGGACATGCTTCAGGGTTCAAAACATACTTGTTCCAATGATTGAGCCCGCCTGAAAGCACATATGAGTCCATGCCCGCAGTCTTCATGACCAACCATGCCTGACCCGCGTGGGTGCTCCCATTTGAATAGAGAACAATAATCTTATCATGCGGCAGTTCTTCTATGGTGCTTTTGTCGAGGAGCCTCTGTAATGGAATGTTCACGGCTCCTTTAATGTTGCTCTCTTGAAACTCTTCTTCTGTTCGAATATCGATGAGTGTGAAATCCCTTCGCCCCTCGATGATCCATTCTGAAAGGGTTTGAGGTTCTATCTGATATTCCCCTTCATTGATGCTCTGTGCAATCGCCTCCGGATCCAAGCGGTACTTGGAATTGTCCTGTGAAGGAAGAAGGATCATGAAAACAGCCAGAATCACTGCGATCAATGCGCCAATCTGTTTGCCTTGCAGCTTCATACTTCCTCCTTTTCTCCGAACTTCTTTTCGGCCCACTCAGCGCCCCAGAAGCCCATGACGGCCATCACGAGAACAACTCCCCCGACGATCCCGGCCGAGACTCCGAGAGCTTCATAGATAGTCAAACTTTCTCCCCAAAAACCACTGGTGAAAAATCCATAGAATGAGGGAATGATCTCTCCGAAGACAAACATCCCCAGGAGTGCGCCAATAAGATAAAATACAGCATCCACCTTCAATGTGCTGAGACCCACAGCACTTGTGCCTGGTCAGTACCCACCGACGATGAATCCCGCGCCCATGATCAATCCTCCCACGATTCCCGGCCAGAGATAGGTGGGATTGATGTAAATGGAATCAAGATCGAGCCAGCCAAATGCGTTGAAGAAGATCATCCCCGTCATTGCAGTGACAATGGCAGTGAACATCACCTTGAAAACAGTGAGGTCACGCAAATAGAATTGGAGGGCCAGCTTCCGGGAGTTTCCGAATCCCGCCCTTTCCAGAAAAAAGCCGAACCCGATACCGATGAGAACAGCAATCAGCAGGCTGATCTCCATTTTAAAGTCGCCCATTACCTCAAGCGGTGCAAACATCATACACCTCCTAAATCCATAATTTTCTGAACACAAAGGCCAAAATATAGGCCCCTGCAAAGATCGACATCATCGTTACCCAGGCACCCAAAGAAAGGGCCGCCCCACCGGAGAGAGCCATACCGCTCGTACACCCTCGCGCCAACCGGGCCCCGAAACCGAACAAAGCTCCTCCGATCACCGCAAAGACCCATCGTTTCTGCTTGGTGATGCGCGGTCCATGATTCGTCTCTTTCTTCATCCTCCCTGCCAGGGTTCCTGAGATGACTCCTCCTATTAAAACGCCGACGAGTTCAAAGATATACCAGTCGTACAGAGGGTTGGTATCTCCTCCTCCGTATCCTGCCAGATATTTATTTGAATCAACTCGTTCCTGGGAAATCACTTTTTCCACAGCCACAACGGAACGCATCATGGACCCTGAAGCGCCCAGTCCGTGACCGGCAATGAAGAAGGCCGCAAGAAGAACCAGCCCCAGCCCGACCCCTGCCAAATAGGGTGACCAATACTTTTTTGGTGTCATTTTGTACCTCCTCTTCCTTGGATTTTTAATACTCTATCCAGGTCGATACCTGTCCGGCCTTTACCATGAGAAACCTCAATAGTATGCCTCCAAACAAGACCAAACAGGCTGCTATGGTATGTGGTATCTTCTGCCCTTTCAGCTCCATAAACTCAAGGAAAGCAGGGAGAAGAAGCCCCAAGCCCACCACGAAGACCCAGAAATAGGTTGTCAATTCTCCCCCCAATATCAATTGGGCCGCCTTCACATGCTGCTCCGAAGAGGAGAGCATGCCGATGATAAACAAGACCAGTAAAGACACTTCAGCAACGATCAATCCCAGATCTGTTTTCGTAAAGAATTCCCGCTCTTCTCTTTTTTTGGAAAAGAGAACCACCAGCGCCGTTGCCGTGGAAATTCCGGATACGAGGAATATGGGCCCGATAATGGATGAATTCCAGAAAGGTCGGGCGCTGAATGCACTCAAGAGGATGCCTGTGTATATGCCCAGGAGGATACCTGCGGGTATGGTCATCTTTGCGATCAAACGAATGTGCTGTTCTGAAAACTCCAAAAGCCTTACAAATCCTCTCTTCAATGGGGAACGGCCTGAATTTTCCAGGAAGGAAGAAACCTTTGGAAACCCTTGTCTCAGGGTGGCCAGTATCAGCAGGAAACTCAAGGGGTATACAATAAGGAGAATCCATGACCCCCAGGACATGGGTG
>JAXHSZ010000473.1:0-6954 GCA_034190725.1 Thermodesulfobacteriota bacterium | reverse complement strand
ACCCAATACGGCTCGACCACAAAAAGGCCGATTACCCTGTTCGTCCATCCGCATCTCAAACCGACCATTATCAAGTCTACTCATTGGAAAAGGCAGTCGGTTTTGTTCAAGGTACTGCTGCTCAGAGAACCTATATGCCTTTTAATGTATTTGACAGGGAGCCCCAATCACATTCGGTATACCATGTGAAATTCAGAAGATCACCCGTTGAACCCGGCTTGAATGTTTCCCTGTCTGTTGCTTATCCCCCTGAGGCAGGACCTCCGTCGTCAGAGACGCTCTCAATCTCCCTTCTCTGCACAAATGGGTCTCTACCTGAAAATCTTCAACCGGGAGACATTTCATTACCAACAAGCTCCTCTCCTGAGTTTTGCGACTTCAAGAACATTCGTCCCCTGACAAGCAATGTATTACCTCCACTGGGGACGAACCTGTTATGGCGTCTCTTGTCTCATCTGTCTTTGAATTACATCTCTCTGGCACGGGCTGAAAACTTAAAGGCACTGCTCGAGCTGTATATCTTTCCAGAGAGCCGTGATCGAACCACTGTCCTGGCAAATCAAAAGCGAATTCAGGGAATTCAGCATATTGAGGTCAGGCCCGCTGATCGTCTGGTCTCGGGAATCATTATGAGAGGGCAGGAAATATGCATAGAGATGCGTCAAGACCATTATCCCAGTCATGGAGACCTTTTTCTCT
Source organism: Thermodesulfobacteriota bacterium (assembly GCA_034190725.1). Taxonomy (GTDB): domain Bacteria; phylum Desulfobacterota; class UBA8473; order UBA8473; family UBA8473; genus JAXHSZ01. The sequence continues at coordinate 6,255 of JAXHSZ010000473.1, read as the reverse complement.
TTGGGTGTGTACTCGATCATTTTTTAGGCTGTTATGCTTCCATCAATACATACACAAGCTTTTCAATAGAAGAAATTCTGAAAGGAGATGTGTATAAGTGGCCGGCGAGAATAGGGGATCGCCCTCTCATTTGAAACGAGACTTGTTACAGCACGGACATGAATATTCTTTCTTTCAGGTCATGCGACTTTTGCGTCTGTTTGATGGGTCTCCGGCCCGGAGCGAGGGTGCAGTGGCTGGGGAAAGAGATCATATAAAGATCAGACCCACACTCTCTCTTTCATTTCCCGCTGCGGATGTGGACAGCATAGAGGAGTTGGATGATGACCGGAATCGTTTTGTAATAAACACCACATTCCTAGGACTTTACGGCAGTTCATCTCCTTTACCGACTTTCTATACCGAAGATCTCATAGACGAGGCAGCCGCTGATGGGTCTGTGGCCAGAGATTTTCTGGATGTAGTAAATCATCGTCTTTTTTTGTTGTTGTTCGAATCCCTTATAAAATATCGTCAATTCCTGCAGGTGGCGGAAGAGAATAACCACGAATATTTGGAGAGGCTCTATTGCCTTTTAGGCATTGGAGAAGAACAACTCAGAGAAGATATCATTGATCCTTACGAACTCATTGGATACATGGGTCTCTTTACCCAATTCCCTCGATCCGCTTTAGGACTGAAGATACTTCTTCAAGATGCTTTTCACGAGATCAATGTGGATGTCATTCCATGTATTGAGAGAAGGGCAAAGATCCCGACGGATCAGAGGATATGTTTAGGAGTTTCAGGGGGCCTTCTTGGAAACGAAAGTTTTCTCGGAGAAGAGGTTGCAGATCGTATGGGCAAATTTCGACTCAGGCTGGAACCTGTCAGCGGGAGCAACTTTCGTGATTTCCTTCCAGGCGGAGTTGAGTACGCAAAGCTTCTCTTCTTAACGAAGTTGTATATAGTTGAACCGCTTGAATACGATTTTGACCTGGTCATACCGAAAGGATGTGCGAAAACGGTCTGTTTAGGCAGCAGTGAATGGTCGAAACTCGGTTTGGATACCTGGATATTCTCAGGCGATGAATTGGAAGAGGTAACAATTCGCATCTGCCCAGAATGAAGATATAGGTTTCCATATACTAAGCTAAAGTAATAATAAAAACAGGGGACAGTCATGATCAGCGTTGACATTAAATCACTTTTGGAGCGTTTGAATTCTTATTGCACACGATGCCTGGAAGCAGCAGCAGGCCAATGTGTCTCTCGAACCCATTATGAGGTGACGGTTGAACACCTCCTGGCCAAGCTCCTGGACGATCCCCAGTCGGATCTTCCCTTGATCTTTCGCCATTTTGATCTCGATTCAGGAAGGGTAGAAAGGGTCATTAGTCAAACCATCGAGGAGTTTCCCACAGGCAATGCTGCAAAGCCTGTCTTTTCACCACTGCTCTTGGAATGGATTCAGGATGCATGGCTGGCCGCTTCAGTTGATCTTACAGAAGACAGTATCCGATCCGGCGCGTTGTTATTGGCATTCTTAAACAGGAAAAACCAACTCGCCGGGGGTCACTATGTAGATCTATTGAGCTCTATTGGGCGAGAATCGCTTCTTTCCCAGTTTTGGAATATTGTAAAGGGATCATCAGAACAGCCATCAGCAGTCAAAGAACGTAAAGGAGAAGAAAGACCCGGCCGCGATGCTAGCGCCTTGGGTCGATTCTGCATGGATTTCACGAAAAAGGCCCGAACCGGTGGGATTGATCCTGTCTTTGGCCGTGACCGTGAAATACGCCAAATGGTAGACATCCTTGCCCGTAGGCGGAAGAACAATCCCATTGTGGTTGGAGAGGCCGGTGTGGGGAAGACTGCTGTTGTTGAGGGTCTGGCACTGAGAGTCGTGGAAGGCGACGTTCCCGAACTGCTTCAAAATGTGTCCATTATGGGTCTGGACATGGGTCTGCTCCAGGCAGGAGCCGGGATCAAGGGTGAGTTTGAGAACCGGCTGAAGTCTGTCATCGATGAGATAAAGGCCTCTGAAAGACCGATTATCCTCTTTATCGATGAGGCCCATACCATCATCGGAGCAGGAGCCGCGGCCGGAGGCAGTGACGCAGCCAACCTGTTAAAGCCTGCCCTGGCAAGAGGAGAACTTCGGACAATTGCAGCCACCACATGGTCGGAGTACAAAAAATACTTTGAGAAGGATGCTGCCCTGGCCAGACGCTTTCAGCCTGTAAACCTGGACGAACCGTCCGAAGAAACGACAACGATCATACTGCGGGGATTGAAGGAAACCTATGAGAATACTCATAGTGTCATAGTGCGAGACGATGCCATAGAGGCCGCCGCTGAACTTTCCAGCCGTTATATCTCCGGGAGACAATTGCCGGATAAGGCCGTTGATCTTTTGGATACCAGTGCTGCAAGGGTCAAAATCCTTCTTACTGCAAAACCCGACGTAATAGAAGATAAGGAGCGTAATATTCAAGCCCTTGAGCGTGAAAAGAACGCCTTGGAGAGAGATAAGTTGCACGGTATTGAGATAGATGACGATCGACTGAAGGAGATTGAGACTCAACTTTGCCGATTGAGAGAGGATGTAGGTGAACTCAAAGAGCGTTGGTTAAAAGAGCAAGAACTTGCCAACAAACTCCTTGCGTTGAGGCAAGAACTGTATGATATGAGCGATCAAGAAGAGACTGACGAGAGAGAAGCGGAATTAAAGGCTCAGATGGATGATGTTTCCAGTAACCTTGAAGCCCTTCAAGGAGATTCTCCCCTGGTCAGGATTGAAGTTGACCCGGACGTTGTGGCCAAGGTCGTATCAGACTGGACAGGTATACCCCTTGGGAAGGTGATGCGAGACGAGGCTAAAAATGTTTTGAACCTTGAGGATAACCTGAAAAAAAGAATTAAAGGTCAGGATGAAGCACTCGATGTGATAGCGCAGGTGATTAAAGCTGCTAAATCAGGATTGAAAGATCCGAGTCAGCCCCTGGGAGTCTTTCTTCTTGTAGGACCGAGTGGTGTGGGCAAAACAGAAACGGGCCTTGCAATGGCGGATCTTCTCTTTGGAGGGGAGCGTTTTATGGTGACCATCAATATGAGTGAGTTTCAGGAAAGACATACTGTGAGCCGGTTGATCGGATCACCGCCAGGATACGTGGGTTACGGAGAGGGGGGAGTTTTAACAGAAGCCGTACGTCAACGGCCTTATTCAGTAGTCTTACTGGATGAAGTGGAGAAGGCCGACCTCGAAGTCATGAATCTCTTTTATCAAGTCTTTGACAAAGGGATGCTCTCGGATGGAGAAGGCCGTACCATTGACTTTAAGAATACCGTGATCTTCTTGACCAGCAACCTTGCGTCCGATGTGATTACGGAGCTCTGTTCCAGTGAAGAGAGGCCTTCTCTTGAGACGATCACAGCAGCCGTCAGACCCATTCTCAGCAATCATTTTAAGCCGGCGCTGCTTGCTCGTTTGAGCATTGTCATTTGCCGTACTCTTCCTCCTGAAATCATAAAGGAGATTGCATGCCTTAAATTGGAAAAACTGGCAACAAGACTGACTGAAACGCACAAAATGAAACTCATATACTCACAAGACGTTGTCGAGCAGATTGCCGCCCGTTGCACGGAGGTGGAAACCGGCGCGAGAAATATAGACCACATCATGAGCGGCACAATCTTACCCCAGATGTCGCGGGAGATATTGGCCCGAATGGGCGAGGGAGCCTTGCCTTCTGAGGTACGTTTGGACCTATCCGAAGATGGTACTTTTGAGATGAATTTTACATAATTGGTTGACGTTGGAGGTTTGAGGTTGGTATTATATTTTTTATTGTCTCCAACCTCAAGCGAAGCAATCTTCCAACCTCCAACAGCGCATGGTGCCTGGTGTCAGAGAACAGAGACTCATTCACTTGACCATATACAATTTGGGAGGTTAAGATGCCTGACCCCCGATCAGCGAGTGAAGCCCAATTCTTATGTCAAATATCAAATAGAGAATTGAGGGTTGTGGATTTTACAGCAAAGGAAGAGATCTCCTCAACCTATGAAGTGAATCTGACACTCGCTTCGGAGGATGAGGTCGATTTCGATGATGTGATCGGCAAGGAGGCACTGCTGACGGTTCTCGGTGAAGAAGCAGACCGTTATTTTCATGGTATTATCAATGAATTTATGCAAACAGGTCGCAGCGGCCGTTTCTGTCTGTACAGGGCGACCATGGTGCCCTCTCTATGGCTTCTATCACTGGAGCAGGACTGCCGCATCTTTCAGGAAAAGAGCTTGCAGGACATTGTAACTCAGGTCCTTCAGGATGCCGGAATAACCAGTGACCTCTTTGAGTTTCGATTGCAGGGTCAGTATGACCCCAAAGAGTATTGTGTGCAATACCGGGAGACCGACTTGAATTTCATATCCCGCCTCTTGGAGGAGGAAGGTATCTTCTATTTCTTTGAACATTTTGAGGACAAACATCTCTTGGCATTTGGAGACAGTACTGTCAACTATCAACCCATACCTGGAGAGCAAAATGATGATTCACAGACGGAGGTTCCGTACCATGCTCCTGATTCGATGGTCCCAGTGACAGAGTATGCGTACAATGTTGTCCTGTCCAGGCAAATCCACTCTGGAAAAGTAACATTAAAGGATTTCAATTTCGAAAAGCCTTCACTGGACCTGACCGCACAGAATCAGGCACAGTCCTTTGAAAACCTTGAGATGTATGATTATCCCGGTGAATATTTTGACGAGAACAGAGGGAGTAAGCTTGCGGAGATCCGTCTTCAAGAATCAACAATGCTTCAGGACAAGGCAGAGGGCCACAGTACATGCCCCCGATTTAATCCATGTTTTACATTTAAACTCACAGATCACGAGTATGAGAATTTCAATCAGGAGTATCTCCTTGTTGAGGTTTTTCATTCAGGGTCACAACCACAGGTCCTTGAAGAGCAGGCTGGTACCGGTCATTCCAGTTATTTCAATCAGTTTCTCTGTGTTCCGTCGTCCATAACCATCAGGCCCGAGAGGAATACCCCAAAACCCATTGTGGAAGGGGTGCAGACAGCCATAGTGGTGGGACCCTCCGGCGAGGAGATCTATACGGATGAACATGGACGGGTTAAGGTGCAATTTCACTGGGACAGAGAAGGAAAAAATGATGAGAACAGCTCATGCTGGATCAGGGTCAGTCAGTTGTGGGCAGGGGCCGGATGGGGCGCCATGTATATCCCTCGCATCGGCCACGAAGTCATCGTCGATTTTATCGAAGGCGATCCTGACAGGCCCATTATCACCGGTCGTGTTTACCATGGAACCAATACGCCGCCGTATTCGCTTCCGGACGAGAAAACAAAAAGTACCTTAAAGTCAAACACAACAACGGGAGGCGGAACTGCCAATGAATTGCTCATGGAGGACCTGAACGGAAAGACTCAGGTGGTTTTGTCAAACGCATATGGACACAAGATTACTGAGGACGAAGAGACACAATCTCTTACTGTGGAAACACGTGATAAACATACAATTCATCTTGATGATAAGAATAAAAATATCTCCATCAAAACAACCAACGCCCATACTATATTAATGGAGGATACAGAAACCGAAGGGGAGGGAAAGATAACGGTACAGACCACAAACGGTCATATGATCGAAATGGATGACAAAGACAAGAGAATGAGTTACCATACGACAGATGGGCACATTATTCTTTTGGATGATGAAAATAAAAAGGTTGAAATCACAACGGTGAGCGGACACACAGCCATTTTGGATGATGATAAAGAGGCTATCGGCATTGCCAGTAGTAAGGGACATTATATCACTATTGATGACTCAGGAGATTATATAGTCCTTGAAGACAGTGGCGGGTCTCACAGGTTTAAGATAGATATTGGGGGAAGCACGCTAGAGATAGCTACAGATTCAGGCAGCATCAATATAGAGGCGCCGAGCGGGACCATAAAACTCGACGCTACAGATGTTGAGATCAGTGCGAGCAATGAGTTGAAGATGTCAGGTGGATCTAAAGGTACCTTTGATGGTGGTATAGAAAGTTCAGTAAAAGGTGTAACAACAACAATAGAAGGCAGCGCCATGACTGAAGTCAAAGGTGCGTTGGTGAAGATTAATTAGTGTCTGAACGAAAACTAGGATTTTTCGTCAAGGTCAAGGAAGATCAAAATTTTAACCGCAGGAATATATTGAATATTTTGAGGATTAAAATTTTTATCTGACGCAGAGATTGGCGAA
>JAXHSZ010000472.1:0-6217 GCA_034190725.1 Thermodesulfobacteriota bacterium | reverse complement strand
CGGAAACTTCGTCTTATCGGTGTTACACCGTACTATACATTCAATACAAAGGGAAAGGGAGAGACAGACGACTTCAGAGTACCCATTGCCAGGTTGTTGCAGGAGCAAAAGGAGGAGGCAAGGCTTTTGCCAGGATCAATCCGAACGGATGAGATCGTTTTCAACGTGCCCGGGCTTGGGAAAAACTATCTGCGAGCAACACAGCACCACGACATCATCTCCATATTGCCCGATGGTCGAAGGGTCTTTGAGTTTCACCCCTGGGAAAAGAAACTCTCCCTTGTGGATACGTATATATATACGGACGTCCCAATCTATGATTACTTAAAAAGGCTCAAATCCATCGGCGAGAACACATCGGACTACAAATCAATCTGGTATTATTATTAATGGGAATATTTTGGCTTTTCATTCTGACTCCTGAATTCTGTCAACCGAGACGTCTGCGTTTCTTCTTTTATAGGATAAAAATAATGTCCAAATCATCCTCAGAATCTTATGTAAAACAGATAGAAGCTCTTTCCAGAATCAGTGAAGCCATCACCTCTGATCTGTATCTGGAGGATATACTTCGCCTGATCGTTGTGGTGACCGCAGAGGTTATGAACTCAAAGATCTGTTCACTGTGGCTTCTCGATGAGAAAGACAATACATTGAAGATCAGAGCAACCCAGAGTATGAGTAAAGAGTATGTAAAAGAACGAAGCTTGAAATTGGGTGAAGGGGTCGTAGGGTATGTGGCCAAAGAGAATAAGCCCCTTATAATCTATGACATTCAAAAAGAACCACTCTTCAAAGAAAAGGAACTGGCTAAAAAAGAGGGATTGGAATCCACATTAAGTGTGCCCATGAGGGTAAAGGATAAGGTCATAGGGGTGATCAACTGTCATACATCCACACCCTATGCATTTACGGAAATAGATGTAAATGTCTTAACCACTGTCGCCAGTCAGGCAGCCATTGCCATTGAAAATACGGAGTTGATGGTAAAAACAAGAGTTATTCAGGAAGAGTTGGAGACCCGCAAACTGGTGGAACGGGCAAAGGACATCCTTATGCGGGACCGCTGTCTTTCAGGTGAAGAAGCATTTCGCAGAATGCAAAAGCAGAGCATGAACACTCGCAAATCCATGAGAGAAGTGGCAGAAGCGATCATTCTTGTGAAAGAAGTTTAGAGATCAAACGAAGAGAGCATCACATAACCCACGTGGACTCTTGCCCCACCATTACTGGATTCAGGGAGTTTTTTCCCCTGTTCTTCCACCCTTCTGAGGAAGTGTTCATCCATCTTGTATTTCTCTCACCTGACACTTGATCCCTGACCCATGCGAGCAGTTATGATTTTTTTGCAAGATCAAGGAAGACGAAGATTTTGGCTGCAGTAAAGGCAACAACCAATATTGAGGATTTTGCGATTGTGGAACAGGGAAAGATGGTCTAAAGATGAGATGCAAGAATGACAAGTTATTTATGCGCAAGCGGTTAGTCGGCGGCGTCTGGTTTCTTTATAAATTCAATAATCTCTGGAACAATTGTATTAAGAAACTCTGCAGGACTCAGTATTTCAAATGGAGAGATTTCTCTTGCTTTTGAAAAGTCTTTTTTGTCACCTGTCACAAGAAAATCTGCATTGCCTGTCACTGCTGAAGCAAGTACCGGAGCATCCTTTTCGGACGTATGTCCGAAAAACTGCTTCACCGTTTCATAAGAAGGTAGGGGAATGACTTCTAGGTTCAACTTTTTAAAATACTCCCTATAAATGGGGAAAATTTCAGGCATCTTCTTTGTTAAATTTCTTTCAATCTCGACAATATTGTATTGGCCTGTTATTCCAGTAAGGAACGGGAGTGTAAGGCACAATATATCAAGAATGATGCGTGGAGAACCCTTGTCAGAGAAAAGACCGGAAATAATGACATTTGAGTCGAGAAAGACCCTAAAGGCTTTTTTTTCCATATGTCTCTTTGTATAGGGCCTCTCTTTCCTCTTTCAGACCTGTGAGGACCTCTTCTAATGAGACGCCCGATTCTTTAAGTATCTTTTTGATCTGTCGTCTCACCTCATCAAGTTCAAGCCTTTTAGGAGTGATAATAATAGCTTCGCCTACCGGAATTATTGAAACCGACTGTCCTTCTTCCAGATGACTCATCTCTCTTATCTTTTTCGGAATAGTCAATTGTCCGCGAGACTTCATCTCTGCAACGAATGATTTTACGGTTTCCACATTACACCTCTGGGTGAATCTGAATTTTCGATTTCAGAATATCAGAATTCAGAATATTTCACAACTCTTTTTTACCTTTCTCATGTGAACTTCACTCAAACTTCTGTTGAAGAATGAACAATGTCCTCTCCAAAACATACAATATACAATGAATTTCAGCAACAATTATACTCTAAGTTGAGCGATTCTTTTTGCTTTCTTGAGAGGTTGGAAAGTGTCCACCAACAATAAGATATTTGCAATAATACTTAGGGGAGCTATTATTTTTTAATAGCCGTCTTTAAAACTTCTAAAATGAACGGATTCTGAGAGGTTTTCATTTCTTCAAACTCTTCGACCGTATAAACCAGAGGTTCAATAGGGAGATCCGTAAGTTCAAGAATGGTACCAATGCGGTCGAAAAACTTTTCCTTGAAATCTCCTATAATGAGGAGATCTATATCGCTTCCCTCATGGAGATCACCTTTTGCAGATGATCCGAAAAGGTATATCTCTCGCACAGGAAGGATTCTTCTCAGCTGATCAGCAAAACCTCTCTTTCATCAAAAAGGTCTTTGCTGTGTTCAAGATCGACTCTGCAGAGTTTATGCATTTTTCGGCATCTTCTCTTTCATAAAACTCTGTCGGGGCAAGATCGCCTCCAAGGCCGTTCGGATATCTTGTAGGGATATAGAACATATCAAGAGTCAGCGCGTCAGGAGAAAGCATTTTGAAAGGTTCATCAAGTTTGAAAGCGTGCTGCTTTGCTCTTCTTTTTCCACAGAGCAAACTCGATAATCCCTGAATATGTAAAACAGAAAGCAAGTGTTGATAAGAAGAGGATGGAGGAAGGGATGTTGCGGAATAATATTGCGCAAAGACTGAAAAGAAAGGTCATTCCCCACAGAAGATAGACTGTCTGCTTATGACTCAGACCCAAGTCCAAAAGATTGTGATGTATATGTGTTTTATCAGGAAGAAAAGGATTTTCTCCACGAAGAATCCGTTTTCCCATCACCCAAAGAGCATCAAAAATAGGCACAGCCAAAACCACAACAGGAACAACAGGTTTTATAACATAATGCGGATTCTGAGTAAGTGCTATTGAAATGATGGAAAGGCAGAAGCCCAGGTACAGGCTACCGGAATCACCCATAAACAGACTTGCAGGATGATGATTATATATTAAAAATACCAGGATACTTGCTGAAACGCATATACATGTTATGGTCAGATATGATGCGCCGCTCAAACTCGAAAGAAAGGCAAGTGCCGCAAAAGAGATCATACTGATCCCCCCTGCCAATCCATCCAATCCGTCAATGAGATTAATAGCGTTTGTCACGCCTACAATGGCTAAAAAAGTGAAGGGGATACTGAGGTACCCCAGCCTGATATCCCCAAAAGACAGAAGATTGCCTATGCTTTCTATTTGAATATCAGTAAAAATAATCAACACACATATGGCAATAAAAAGACCTGAAAGCTTTCTCTTCACCCCAACATGAATAATATCGTCTGTTAAACCGGTCAAAAAAACAATTGCTAAAGCAACCATGAACCAGGAAATTCTCAGGTCAGAAAAGAAGGCGTATGCACCAATGGGTAAAAAGGAGGCAAAAAAGATAGCTACACCTCCCAACCTTGGGATAGCGTCAGTGTGGATCTTTCTGGGGCTGGGAAGGTCATACGCACCCAGCCTGATAGAGAGATTTTCAACAAGAGGTGTAAAAGCCAGGGACAGGAGCAAAGACGCCAAAACAATAAGAACCATTATTATATAGTCCTTTCTTTAGGTTGCTCAAGAATCGCATCTCTTTTCTTTTCTATACTGATATTGATCTTCAAAACCTTACATACTTAATGCACCTACAAGTAGTGGAATAGATGAGGATTTGGTAGTGAAGTGTCGGCAAACGGTTGTCAGTTATTGGTTATGAGTTATCAAATAATAGTGGTCAGTTTATACCCAGGGATTTCTATACCCCATCCACTCATTTGAACATATATTTGAAAAAGAGAGCCTTTAAGAAGGCAAGGAAGGTGAAAATTTAAACGGTTGAAATACTATCAGCCCTTTAACTTCTTTGTCAAGGAAAATCAATGACGACCCTTTTACATTATGAAAAAATTTACGGAAAAATCAACCAATGAATCCGTCCCTTTTTTCCTCAAAAAAAATCGCCTTGACAGTTGTCTGAAGTTACTGCGTTCTTTTTTTGAACCTGAAACCTGTGAGTATAGAACCAGTGAACGGCTCCCTCATATCAGAAGCTATCATCAACGATCAAGGGTGCAACGAGATAATTGTGGAAAATCCCTTCAGGTGAACAGAAAAAGTGAATGTTCTCAACAACGTCCCATTTTATGCCACGTCCCATTTTATGCCAACGTCCCATTTAATGCATGATTAAATAAAAAATCGATTTTTCTTGCAATCTCTGGCAAAATCAAAAAGTCTGATTTTAAAGTAGCCTAATGTTGCTGAAATTTTTCAAACTCCTTTCAGGTTTTTGTGAAAACACATAAAGCAATGGAGAACAAAGATGCATGTGAAAGAGCGATTAATTAAAGAGATTCAAAAACTTACTCCGGAAGATATTATGAATGTTTATGAGTTGGTTCTGGAATTGAATAAACAAAAGCCGTCTCGTTCTACAAGGGCAATACCTGCGTATTTCCAAGTCCAGGAGATTTTGAAAAAATGCCCGGGTTCATTGTCTGACGACATAAATTCAGAGCGTGAGGACAGAATATGATTCTCTTTTTTGACACTTCCGCCCTGGTTAAATTTTTTCACCGAGAAAAAGGCACCGATATTGTTGTCTCTCTGATTACCGATCCTCATAATGACGTCTTTGTGTCGGAATTGGTTCGACTTGAATTTGCATGTGCATTACACTGACGGTTCAGGATGAAAGAGATTACTGAACAAGAGCTGAGCAAAGCTCTTGAGGGATTCTCTGAAGAATATTCCAAATTCAATACTAAAAAAGTTGGTGCTGCTGTCCTCACCGAGGCAGAGACACTCATAAATCGATTGGGGAAAACGTTAGGGTTACGCGCCCTCGATTCCATACATCTTGCTACCTTTAATCTCTTCAGTGAACTTGAAGAGATGGTATTTGTGGCTGCCGACGATGTGTTGCTGCATGCAGCACAATCAATAGGAGCAAAAGCGATAAATCCGAATTTAAGTACACAGATTATTCTGCCTGAGCTAATAAACGCAAATGACCAGGAATAACAAAAAGGTCTCACATATTTTCCTCACCACGTTTCCATCACACTGCAAATAATCACAAACTTTCATCTTACGCCATTTACGTCCCATCCAACATCTACAAAGGATCCAGTCAGTGAATGAGCTTGAGATATCCTTTGAACGGTTCAGTAGGAATATTGGAAAGGGAGAGGGGGGAGGGAGGAACTTTATTGGCGAGGATAAATAACGTCCCCTTCAACCTTTCCAAGAGGTTACTTTGAAGAAACAAAATCAATGGTGTAAGGCTGCATTCCTTTCGGGTGTCTATGCGCATAGTCAGCAAGTGCATGGGCTATAAGGGAAAACCGGTCGCCTGGGATAGTATTAGGAATAATTAACACCCCACAATGGGGCAAATTATCATTAAAAAACTGTACGGTTAAGCGGATGAAATCATCTCTGTTTTTGGTAACAAGGCACCGCTTCTGCCGGGTGGCTGACTCAAGCTGTTCAAAATCAGATACCTGCAGCATTCCAATCTCATGAGCGCTTATACAATCGACACCCTCTCTCCTGAGCAATTCGGCTATCTTTGGGCTTAGATCTTCATCCAACCTAAATTGAGCGATTCGACATAAAAAAATATCTTCATCAGTGGGTATATTTTTGATATTATTGATTAAAGTGATATAATACCAACAATAAAATGTGATACCCATCAGGTGGAGGGAGACATGGCTAAAAATAAAAGAAACAACCATAAAAGCAAACAAAGAATCGACTGTATCGAAGTAACACAGGACCAACTG
>JAXHSZ010000471.1:0-11866 GCA_034190725.1 Thermodesulfobacteriota bacterium | reverse complement strand
GACATAGCCCTGCACATTCGTCCCTGCGGGACATGTCTGAACGCACGGGCCTCTGTCTGCTTTATCGATCACAAAAGTTATTGGTACGGCCTGGGGGAACGGCCTATAGATCGCTTTGCGCTGCTGAGTTCCCACGTCCCACTCATTTGGAACAGAGATGGGACAATATTTCGTGCACTCGCCACAACCCGTGCATGTGTCCGGATTTACAAATCGGGCTCGTTTATTGACCTTCACCTGGAAGTTACCGACGAAACCACTTACTTCCTCGACTTCGCTGTAGGAAAGAATGTTAATGTTCGGGTGCTGTCCCACTGCCACCATCTTGGGGGTGCCTATACAGGCTGCACAGTCCATGGTAGGGAACGTTTTGTCATACTGGAGCATATGGCCGCCTATTGTGGCCTGACGTTCCACCAAATGGACTGTATACCCTGCGCTGGCAATGTCCAGAGCCGCCTGCATCCCTGCTATTCCACCCCCAACTATAAGAGTATCAGGGTTCACAGGGAAAGTTTTAGGGAAGAGATCCGACTGAAATCGGACTCGGTTGATGCCTGCCCTTGAGAGGATCTTTGCCTTCTCAGTGGCTTCGTCTTCATCAAGAGTGATCCAGGAGACGTGCTCCCTGACACACACATGGTGGAATGACTTAAAGGGATTGAGCCCCGCCCTTGCACAAGCGGCCCTGAAGGTGTTTTCATGCATTCTCGGAGAACAGGAGGCCACCACTACACGAGTGAGACCAAACTCCTTTATGTCCTTCTCAATGATCTCCTGCCCTGGATCAGAGCACATGAACAGGTAGTCGCGAGATATTGTGACGCCCGATAGAGCCCCGATGTATTCGGCAACCTCGGAGCACCTCACCTTGAAAGCGATATTTATCCCACAGTGACATATATAGAAACCGATCTTTTCCTCTTGTAATGCAACTTCTTCACTCATGAAAATCCCTCTCAATTATTCACTCAACCGATTCATAGAGTAACTCGGCCACGTCCTGAATTTTCATTTCTTCTTCATCCATACCCAAAGCCTTCATGCCATCTTCCAACATGATCATACAGAAAGGACAGGCCGTGGCTATAACCTGGGCACCGGCTTCCTTTGCTTCGTTTATGCGCAACACACTGAAACGTTTTTCAACTTCCACCTCCGCCCAGATACCTCCTCCTCCCCCTCCACAGCACAGGCTCTTTTCCCTATTCCTCGGAAGTTCGATGTAATTCAGGCCTGGTATGCTTTTAAGAACATTCCTGGGTTCTTCATAAATACCGTTATGGCGACCGAGGTAGCAAGGATCATGGTAGGCCACATTAATCGACATCTCTTTCTTAGGGATGAGTCTTCCTTCATTGATGAGTTCATTGAAAACCTGTGTGTAGTGGAGGAGTTCGAAGTCACCGCTATAGTGTTTGCTGAACATGTTCATACAGTGAGGGGAGCTTGCTATGATCTTCTCGACATTTTTCGAAGCAAACAGATCCGAATTTGAATATTCAAGGTTCGTGTAAGTTTCAAGGCTCCCGCATTTATGGGCCTGATCGCCGCAGCAACTTTCCTCAGTTCCTATGAGACCGATCGAGACTCCGCCTCTCAAGAGCAACGAGGTCATCTCCCTGAGAGCCTTTCTGTTTCTGTCGTCATAGGCATGGGTACAACAGGCGAATAGAAGGTGTTCCGTTGTCTCGGAAAACGTGGGGACGTCAAGATCTCCGGCCCAATCCATACGCTCAGAACGGGGAGAGTTCCAAGGATTTCCGTGGTTACGCAGGCTTCCAAGGGGAGTCCTGTACATCGGCGGAACCATACCACTCTCAAGCATGACGGTTCTTGTGGACCGTATTGCATCGATTATGTCTATCTCCCTGGGGCACCTGGTAACACATGTTGCACAGGTTACACAGTTCCAGAGAACATCTTGCTCATAACCTTCTATCCCGAGGCTCACCAAACGGAGTAAGAGTCTCGGACTGAACTCATCGATCAAATTCCAGGGACAGACACCGGTACAGGTACCGCACTGCATACAGACTTGTAACGTTTTACCACCTATTTCGAACACGGCGTCCGTAATCTCAAGCATCGGACTGACAGTCGTCATTGAGAGAACCTCCTCAGGATTATCAGGCATCCTTCATATTAACATAATGAGTAGCGTCCTTTTATTTAGAGTTAATTCTGAAGGCAGGACCAGGCGCAACAGTTTTAAACACTTTGCTTTGCTGCTTGCAAAGAAATAGCAAGGGATATGCCAATATGACCTCTATAAGAGGTTGATGGATAATATCCAATAATTATAATATGTTAATCAATTATTTGGTGATTGAATGAGAAAATAGTGGAGAGTTGTGATGCAGAATTGCAACATATTGCATGCAACATATTGCAGAAATGAAGTTTTTGTCGGAACGGTTTTGTGCACTGAAACAGTGCCACAGACCGTTGTTTTGTAAATTCTCAAAAGCTCAGGGAGCATGCGTTGGCACTCAGGGGAGCCGAAGCATAAACCTGCCTCCAGCAGTTATTGAGAAGCTACCAAGAGGTCTTCTAAAGCCTCTTTCAGGGCAGGAAATTGAAATTGATACCCGCTATCCTGAAGTTTTTGAGAGATGACCCTTTGTCCTTTGAGCAAAGTTTGAGCAAATTCACCGAGCATCAACCTCAAGACAAACCCCGGAACCGAAGGGAAGAGAATCGCCTTGTGCATGACCTCTCCGAGGGTCTTTGTCAATTCACTATTCCGGACAGGATTTGGAGAGGTGCAGTTCACAGGTCCTTCAATGGAAGTGTTCTCCAACAAGAAAAGAAATATATGAGCGAGGTCTTGTTCATGAACCCAGGAGAACCACTGGTCACCACTCCCCAGGGTGGAACCTAAATAGTTTTTAAATATTGAAGTCAATTGTGCCAAGGCACCACCATGTCGGCCCAGGACTATCCCGAATCGACACAGTACTACCCTTACATTTTGTTCTCTGGCCTTTAAAGCAGCAGACTCCCAAGAAGAGGTAACTTGAGCAAGGAAGTCCGTGCCCGATTGATCGTTCTCAGTCAATACTTCATCGCTGTGAAAACCATAGAATCCGACGGCAGAGGTACTCAACAAATGAGTGTCTCTCCCTTTTCTATTAGCCAGAGCATCGACAATATGGTTAGTCGTGAGAATTCGACTGTTGTAGATCTCCTTTTTCATCTTTTTTTTCCAGCGAGTGAAGATGGGTGCCCCGGCCAAATTGATGACAACTTCATGCTCCGATAGCCTTTCCTGCCAGGGACCCGGTTCTGTAGGATTTCCCTCAAATAAAGAAGATCCCTTAGGTAACTGAACTCCTTCCCTGATTTTTCGTGTGAGAATTGTGACTTCATGATCTTTTTCAACGAGTTTTTTGGTAAGAAAAGTCCCCACAAAACCTGTACCACCAGTGATAAAGACCTTCATAGCGCGTCTCCTATGAAATGCTGAATTGTATTGAAATTCAATTTTAAAAAAGAAAGGAACAATAGAATGAAATGGTTGTTGCCACGATGTCGTGAAACTTCATTCCGCCTGTAAGGTGAAACCACAGTTGCATTGAGAATATGTGAGTCGTATCCGTCTATCGCTGGATGCGGGCACTAAAAAGGATATTCCCTCTCCCCGGCCCAGTCATAATCGAGACCATCGACCATCCTGAGTACTCCTATGATTTCCGAGAAGGTGGCATCAGCTTCAAGGGCTTCGAATACATAGGGGACCAGGTTCTCATCGGTCTTTTCCGCCACACGGCGCACACTCTCTATGGCATCCTTCAATCTCTTCTCATCTCGGTTTTTCTTAAATTCCCTGAATTCCGCAATATACTCATCGACATCTGAAGAATCCGGTGCATATATCTGAGGTTGAAAATCTTCCTCTTTTGGAGCAACAAAACAATTCAACCCAACCCTCATCCTGTTACCGCTCTCCACTTTATTCTGCAGGTCCAAAAATCCCTTCTTCACCTCATCTTGGACCCAACCGTTCTGAAGGGTTGCCATCCAGCCACCCATTTGCTCTATTTTTTCAACCAGAGAAGTTATGCCTTCTTCCATCTTGTTCGTCAGTGATTCCACATAGTATGAACCACCAAGGGGATCGGCAACTTTTGCCACACCAGACTCATAACGTATGACCTGCTGTGTCCTCATTGCCAATGTCACGGCCTCTTCCGTGGGTGTGCACCATGCCTCATCATAGAAGGCAACTTGAATCCCCATGCAACCGGCCAGAACGCCGGCCAAAGTCCCCAGAGCACCCCGGACAATATTGACCAAAGGTTGTCCTCGCGTGTAGAGACTTCCCGTTACATTTCCGTGAAGCCTGAGACACATGGCTGCCGGATCCGTGGCTTTGAAATCTTCTTTCATCGTCCTGGCCCAAACCCGGCGTGCTGCCCTGATCTTTGCGATCTCTTCAAAAAAATCTCTGCTGAGAGCAATAGTGGGGCTCAGTTTCTTGCCTATTGTATTTATATCCACACCTCTCCGGAGCATCTCACGAACCAGCTCGTTACGACTGGCAATTGCAAATGCCATTTCCTGAACAGCATTGGCCCCTGCTTCAACCAGTGACCCTGAATCACAGTACCATATATTCCACTTGGGCAGGTTTTTCAGCGCATACTCACAAAAATCATTTCCCCACCTTGCAAGGGTTGAAAAACGCTTCCCAACATAGAGCAACTCCGTATAACTGGGAACGCATACCGGGAGAAAGAAGTGTATTGCCGATTGAACGGCCCTCAAGTCTCCAAAATCATGCCCACGTTTCTTGGCGGCCAATAGATATGCCTGTGCAACACCAGGAAGGGGATCATTCCAGTTCATGCTCAGGCGATCAAGAGGGAGACCTTCCACCATCGCCTCCACATCCCTCAATGTGTGCAAAGCAACACCGGAAACACCAAAATGCCCCTCAGCATATGGCTGGTCCGGTTCGATTCCATACCACGTTGTCCCATCCACCTCGCAGTTGAGAGCATTCGCGCCTTGTTCCAAAAGAAACTGAAGCCGCTCATTCTGCCTTTTGGGCGTTGATACACCGGATATCTGCCTCATGTTCCAGAGTTTACCTCGATACATCCGAGGATGATGACCTCTGGTAAATGGATACTCTCCAGGAAGGCCGATATCTTCGTCAAATTTGATTCCTGCAATATCTTCCGGTATATATACCTCCTTCACCGGAATACCCGAATCCGTGTTGAAGTCTGTTACGGCTTCGCGGTATGCTTTTTCTATTTCTCTTACTTGTTCGTCCATAATAACACCTCCTTATTGGTAATTACTCAATAACCAGGGGCAAATAACTTCCTTTTTGACCCTCAGGAGCATTTTCATGAACGACAGTGTGAATTGTGAGAAGCGTTTGTACAGGGTGATCAGCGTGAGGAGAGCAAGCCCCGTTACTTTTTGAGATTGGGCCGAATACCGCAGATACGCAGGAAATCAACATAAGAACGAACAAATTTCTGTGGATTTCGGAATGCTCCGGGTCCTTTTTTTGAGAGTTTAAGAAGCTTGATGGTTTCCCTGTGGTTAAAATTTTCGTCTCCCTTGACCTTACGGAAAATATCTTATTTCCAGATGGGCACAAGTGAGACTCACCTCAAAAAGATTTGATTTTCCTGCAAAAATATTCACTTTCCAAAACATTTTCAGTATGAGATTTTTCAATGTGGAATCCGGCTCTTTGGATTAATCCTTCAAGAATCCAATCAAAAGTGCTGTACTCATCCCTTATATGCAATTTGGTTTCATTCACAAATTCTTCACTAAAGTCTTTTGACAGTTCATTGAGTAAAGTCTCTATGTTTGTTTCATAATCGAATTCAAACTGAAAAACAACGTCCGATAGAAACAAAATTCCATCCGGCTTTAACATTTTGTTCATGTTCAATAGACCGGCCTGTTTCCAATAGTCAGGGAGATGGTGAAATGCCCATTTTGTATAAATTATGTCTGCTTTTTCTGCCGGTTGAAATTGTAAAAATCCGGAATGACGGAATTCAATGTTATTTATATTCATCACCTTGGCTTTCAAAGAAGCGGTGTTAAGCATTTCTTGAGAAATATCGACGGCGTAGATATGTTTAAAATATTTTGAAGCATGAATAGAAAAAGCACCGGTTCCACAACCAATATCAATCACTGTTAATTGAGTGAGGTCCGAAACATGTAATTTATCCAAAAAAACTCTCACCTCTTTTTCATAGTCTCGGAAACTTTCCATTTCGTTGTCGTAATTATTAACAGTATCTTTTTTAGAGTAATCAACGCCGACCTGGTGAAGTTCATTATATATCCAATCTTTCATTTTTACCCTTTAATACCTGACTTTACGGAGTTTCATGATAACTGCTCATGTGAGGTCAAAACATATATGATAATCCCAGAGCTAAAAGGTACTGGTTCTCATCTTTAACAATTGGACTGTTGGCAGTATCACCGAGTAATCGGTCATAGCTTGCCATAGCCTGAACTCCCCAGTGTCTGTTGAGACCATAAATCGATACGATTCGAATTCCTAATGATTTGAAACCTGAATCCGCATCGTAAACGGGCAAGCCGGATTGGGAAGATTGGCCTTGTGTGATACTAAAATATTTTTCCATATAATCAGAGCTGGAATAGGTGGTTTTGACTGACGTCTTCAACATGAATCTTCTTCCAAAGCGCATATTATAGCCAAGACCGAAATGAACCTGAAAACCCGTGTCTTCATTAGTGAATTTTTTTTCATGGCGTACATTAAATGAGAAATTATCAATCCTCCGTTCAAATTGAACATTGGCAGTTGCACCACCATCTATATCACCAAGCCCATCAAGATTACCGGAGTCGTTCTCGTCCCGACCGAAGGTGTAACTGATCGATGCACCGACCTTCACATCATTTCGTTTCCATAAATAAACTCCCAGGCCTTGGCGTAGATTGAGAAAAAACCTATTGCGCCAACTGATATCAAACATTGGAAAGCCCCGACGTTCATAATCTTCAGAACCCTCATAATCAGGTTTATACATTCCCGATACACCAATACGGATAGACCAATCATCGCTGTGATCCTGATGTTGATCTCTTTTGATTTGTGGTTTGGCATTCAAGCTTCCCTCAAGCAAAAGAGATATAGATACCGCAAAAAAAATGATAATGATATTGCGACAAATTATGCTAACCTCTTATTTTTTGGCTATTTTTAAAACGTAAATGTCCGGCCATAATAACAACAAACAATTATTGCTGAAATAATAGAGAATGAGAACGCTGGTTTCAATTTTCCTCGAACGATAACTCAGCGATCAGACGCGAGTACGCCGAGGTGGCTCCATTAAGCGGTATGGCCAGCATGGGCATGAATGCAGGGGGCAAGTTCCCTATAGCTGAACTGCTGTCAAATTATAAACATATTTTACATAAACTATTGGCTTAGGACAAGGGTGTTGCCATGATGTAGCGTCCATCCGGAAATGAGATATTTTCTGCAAGGTTAAGGAAGATGAAGATTTTAACTGCAGGAATTAAACCTTCTTTCCTTCCACCAAATTTGAGTTACTTCCTGCTTCCCTGCAGTTATTATATCTTTTGATTTCCATGCCGTCAAACAACTCAGGATTGTTGTCTCAAGATAAAATGTTGGTGGCAGAATAATATGATAATGTATGGTTTTATAGCATACTATTGTAGAGTATTCAAAAAGATAAGATATTTCAGTGTAATTTACTGCTCTGAATACCATGCAAGCCTGGACAGTGCTCGCAATGCCCTCTTTGGGGATGTGAAAACCGCAACTTTCCCTTGTTCCTTGAGTTTCTCGTCTATTTCTCTGGTTGGAATTCTATACAGCCAACCTTCATACGGTGCCCAGGCAATGGGCTTGTTATTGAATCTGTCTGCTATATCCATGAGGATCTCTGAGAACGGAGGGGATATGGATTCAAACCATGCTCCTACAATAAGCAAAAGAGCGTTGATCCTTTCGTCCGCAAGAAGTGCCTCAGTTGCAGTCTTGAGAACTTCTCCGAAGGGAAGCCTTGAAATGCCCATGGCCGGCCAAAGATCTATAGGGTTGTTCACAGCATGCCACTCAGGTGAAATACTTACAATCTTTTCTTTTGTCTCCGGGGACAACTCAGGTGCATGAAGCCCGTATTCTTCACATCCGTCAATCGCCATGAGTCCGATTCCACCACTGAGTGAAATTATTCCTATTGACCTTCCCTTCATGGGAGGGAGAGAGGTGAAGGCTTTTACGAGATCACCTATCTCATCAAAATCATTTACCCTGATGATCCCACTCTGTTCAAAAACAGCATCCCATACTTCATTATTTCCTATTATAGAGCCGGTGCTGCGGTACGACTGGCATCTAAAGCTTGAAACCTGGAGATATTGATATTGAAAGTCCTTTTGACCAATGATGATGGTATCCACGCCCCAGGTTTGATGGCGCTCTATAAGGAATTAAAAGATGATTTTGATCTGGACATTGTAGCGCCTGAATCGGAGATGAGTGCAGTGGGGCATGCCATCACCTTAACGTCGCCCCTAAGAGTTCAGACCGTTCTGAAAGACAGGGCATTCTTCGGCTATGGCATTACGGGCACACCTGCTGACTGTGTGAAAATTGCAGTACAGGAACTCATGAAAAGACCTCCTGACATCATACTTTCAGGGATTAACCTGGGGTCCAATGTGGGGGTCAATGTACTCTATTCTGGAACCGTATCAGCAGCAACTGAAGGCGCTTTTTTAGGAATAAAATCGGCCGCTTTATCGCTAAATACCCTGCAAAATCCAGATTTTCAGTTTGCAGCCCGGTTTAGCCGGGAAATCATAAAGTTTATGATGAAAAATGGCTTGAAAAACGGCATCGCCCTTAATGTCAATATACCCGCCGTCCCAGCTCATAAGATAAGGCGTGTTGCCATAACAAGACAGGGAGTGGGCAGGATTAAGGAGAGTTATGAACGCCGTATCGATCCCAGGGGAAATCTCTATTACTGGCTTTCCGGCGAAACACCTGTTGAAGAGGACACCCCAGATGCTGATGCAAAGGCTCTAAAAGAAAATAATATTACCATCACACCCATTGATTATGATCTCACATGCGAGAGTGAATTGGAGAGATTGAAATCCTACATCCCGCCTTCCTGGAACCACCTTACAATAGATAAATAACCTCCTCTATTAGGGCGAACTCTGAACGCCTCTTCATATGGAAGCAGAGTCAGGGGACTCAATTCCATTAGATGGAATGAGCATTGTTTTTGTAGACAAAATTCTCTCTCCATCCGTCGTTAGGAGTAAAGGGATACGCGTGAAGGAGTCTGACATAGCCATTTTAGTAGAGCGTGCCAGGGCCGGGAACCGCTCCTCCTTTGAGCGGCTCGTAAGCATGTTTCAATCGGATATATTCCGTATGGCCTATTACCGCACAAGATCTCGCATGGATGCAGAGGATCTAACTCAGGATATATTTATTAATGCCTTTAAGGGCCTACACAAGTTGAAGGACGTTAATAGTTTTAAACCCTGGCTTTTTAGAATTGCACTTAATCGGGTGCATGATTTCCACAGGAAAAAAAGGATTCTTGTATTTTTAAGGAATGAAGGTGATGATGATGAATTTGAACAGGCGGAAAGCGAAATCTACGAAGACCCTCAATCAATTAACCATTTAATAAAAGAGGAATTCTGGATGCATATAAGTCGTTTTGTGGGCAAACTGAGCCGGCTGGAGCGAGAAGCATTCATATTAAGATTCCTGGATCAACTCAGTATTAAAGAAATGGCCCGGGTTCTCAAAAAGAGTGAAAGCACCGTCAAGACCCATCTTTATCGGGCCATAGGCAAATTTAAGAATAACCCCGAGATTATCAGTCGGTTGAAGGGAGAGACACCATGACACATGAAAAGGGGCCACATCTAACCGAAGATCAATTGATCCGGGCAGTGGTGGACGGGGATGATCTGTCCCGGTCCCTTCAGGATCACCTCTTAGAATGCGAGTTTTGCTGTGCAGAAAAAGAACGATTAGAGTACCAGCTATCACGGCTTGGCCGTATGGCAAAAAGTCTTACTCCTTTGCCCGGGAAAAGAGTAAAGCTCCCTGCTGAAACGTCCTCAAGCAAGACCTGGTCTCAGGCTTGGCTCCGGCGCAGCTTTTTGGCGGCAGGTGTAGCCGCTGCCATGACCATAACCCTTATGTGGTGGAGGACACCCAATACAATATCTCCAAATGGGGATAAGGCCCAATGGACGTGGGAGATATTCCAGGAGGAATATTCCCTACCCCTGACCTACTTTGATATTGCAGGTGAATCCATCTCTGGTATCAATGAGGAGTTTATGGATTTTGTAATACCTGATATTCAGAATGAAGCCATTCAAAAAGATAAAAGAAAGGAGATGAATTATGTTACTTAAATTAAAGAAGATGATGTTTTTGGTTCCAGTTATTATCTGGATCTCTGTGCCCATCAATGCCATGGGAAGGGATGCTACTCCAGGTAGGTGGTGGCGAATGCCTAAAGCGGCTGAAAAACTTGGCATAAAAGATAAAGAAAAGAAAGAGCTTGATGACCTGTACGTTAAGAGTCATCGTTTAATGATCGATCTCAAGAGCTCCGTGGAAAAAGAGCGTTTTGAACTTGACAACCTGATCGATCAAGAGAACCTGGATGAAAACGCCATCATGGATCAGTTCAAGAAACTGGAAGGGGCACGGGCTTATCTTGCCACTGAAAGGTTCCATTTTCTGCTCCAGGTACGAAAAATCCTGGGTCCTGAACGTTATCGGAACCTAAAAATGACCTTTAAGGAATTTAGGGAGAAAAGAAGACATCGCAAAAACTTTCAGGGCAAACCTTTCCCTGGACAGGCTGGAAAATAGGAAATTTAAGTAATTTCTCAATAAATTCGGGTCACTTCAGAAAATGGTTTATATGGCTATTATCGTTATCCCCGCGAGGCTTGTCCTCGATTCCGATCGGAGAGCGAAAATAACGAGGGAGTGTTGAAACAAAGGAACTACCCCGCTTTAGTGAACAAACACCTCAAAATGGCATTGCTAGCTTATAATTAATTTCATCTGAGTGACCTCAACCTCCAGACCCATGCTTCTACATAGATTGTTGACCTCTTTCTTTTTTTCCTCACCCTTCTGCCTAAAAGATACAATAATCTCCTGTATGTTATGATTCTTAATTATTTCTACCATGTCCTCCCCTCCGCCCAGCACTGGATAGCCCATAATTTTTCTTTTATGTTTCCTGAGGCTATCATCGATGAAACCCACAAGAACCAGTCCTAAATTTCGATTATTCTCTATTTCCTTCATGACCATCTGGCCACCAGCACCCGCGCCATAAATTAAGGTGGGTTTCCCTTTCTGTTTTCCTTTCTTGACCCCTTCATCCACTAAACGAAAAGAGAGCCTCGAGAGGGACACCAGGATCAGCATCAAAATCCAGTAGATGAAAAAAACAGCCCTGGAAAAACTATGGAATCGATAAATAATGAGGAGGATAAGCATAGCCATAACCGTGCCGGCCGTTATGGCCTTTATATAATTAATAAGATCACTGAGGCTGGTGCTTTCCCATATTCCTCGATAAACTCCCATGACAAAAAAACAAAATATCTGGCAAGCTATTACAATTGGCAAGGATTTTAAAAAGAAGCTGAAATTTCCCCCGATGAGATAATAGACTGGCCCTTCAAAGCGCAAGAGATATGCAGCGTAGTAAGCCATAGATATAAGGATGAAATCCAGCAGGACTTCAAGGAGCCTTCTTCTGTATGTAATCTGTATAATAATAGGCGTAAAGGCTCCCATGCC
>JAXHSZ010000470.1:0-6275 GCA_034190725.1 Thermodesulfobacteriota bacterium | reverse complement strand
GTTCGTGCAGCTTAACTGCATGAAAATAATACCATAATTCTAAGGGGAAAATCAGTGTTTCGTCCATGTTGATTCGTGGTTATAAAACAAACTATATACAATGGAAGAGTACATATCCTCTTGCTTATAAACAGAAGGATATTATCAAACCTCAGTATGTTGTGGAAATGATCTATGAATTGACGAAAGGTGATGCGATTATATCTACTGAGGTGGGGCAAAATCAGATGTGGACGGCCCAATATTACCTGTTTAATAAACCCAGGACACTGCTCACCTCAGGCGGTTTGGGCACGATGGGGTATGGATTCCCCGCTGCAATAGGGGCTCAGATTGCCTTTCCCGAGAAGACAGTTATTGACATTGCAGGTGATGGAAGCATCCAAATGAACATTCAGGAATTAGCAACTGTAGCACAACATAATCTGCCTGTAAAGATAGCCATCCTCAACAATCGGCACTTAGGGATGGTGCGTCAATGGCAAGGGCTGTTTTATGATAAGAAATATTCTCATACCCCTTTAGATGTTGCTCCGGATTTTGTGAAACTGGCTGAGGCTTATGGAGCCGTGGGTTTGAGGGCTACAAAACCTGAAGAGGTGAGACCGACGATTGAAAAGGCTCTGTCCATACCGAAAGCTGTTATTATGGATTTTGTTGTAGAGCAAGAAGAAGATGTATATCCCATGGTACCTGCTGGTGCTCCCCTGAGGGAGATGTTGTTAGTTTGAGATTTCCGAAAGGTTCTGCAGATGAGACATACCATATCGGCATTGGTTGCTAATCAGCCCGGAGTTCTCGCAAGAGTAGCCGGTTTATTCAGTGGCAGAGGATTCAATATTGAGAGTCTCTCTGTAGCTGAGACATTAGATCCGGCAGTTTCCAGGATGACTATAGTCACAAGAGGAAATGATCAGATTATAGAACAGGTAACAAAGCAACTCAACAAACTCGTTGATGTCAAGAAAGTTGTTGACCTTTGTAACACACAGTATGTTGACAGGGAGATGATATTGATAAAGGTTGCGGCTGAATCTACAACGAGGGCCGAAATCTTGAGGATTGTGGATATATTCAGAGGGAAGGTTGTTGATGTGACTCCCAAGACTTACACAATTGAAATGACCGGTGATGAAGATAAGATCGGGGCAATCATATCCCTCCTTAAGCCCATGGGGATCAAAGAAGTAATACGGACCGGCAAAGTGGCTATTTCACGTGGAAGTAAGGCTACTTAGTGGCCATCAAAAAAAGATATATTTTGCACGGTCGAGGAAGATGAGGAAGTGTAGTGTGTATTCAGAGGAACTGTTAAAAAGGAGGAATGATGGCAGTCATATATTATGAAAAAGACGCAAAACTCGAGACATTTAATGGAAAGAAGATAGCCATTATCGGATATGGAAGTCAAGGTCATGCACAAGCCCAAAACCTAAGAGATAGCGGTTTAGAAGTTATTGTTGCTGAGTTAGAGGGAACACCAAACTATAAGAAGGCCGTAGAAGATGGATTTCAGCCTGTGAGTGCCTCAGATGCATCTGCACAGGCTCATGTGATTCAGATTCTGGCCCAGGATGATGTCCAGGCGAAGCTCTATGAAAATGAGGTGAAGGCAAACCTCACCAAAGGAAAAACCCTTGTCTTCTCTCATGGATTTAATATACATTTTGGTCAAATAATACCACCTCCTGATATAGACGTCATTATGATAGCTCCAAAGGGACCAGGACACCTGGTGAGGAGAGAGTATGAAAAGGGTGCCGGTGTTCCAGCACTCATAGCAGTCTATCAGGATTACAGTGGCAAGGCGAAAGATATAGGCCTGGCCTATGCCAGAGGGATAGGAGCAACCAGGGCAGGTGTAATTGAAACTACCTTTAAAGAAGAGACGGAAACGGACCTCTTTGGTGAACAAACTGTTCTTTGTGGAGGCGTATCGGAATTGGTACGGGCCGGGTTCGACACCCTGGTTGAAGCCGGTTATCAGCCTGAAATAGCTTATTTCGAATGCCTTCATGAATTGAAACTCATCGTTGATCTTTTTTATGAAGGTGGAATCAGCTTTATGAGGTATTCAGTGAGTGATACTGCGGAGTATGGGGACCTTATGGTTGGAAGACGAATCATCAACAATGAAACACGAAATGAGATGAAAAAGGTCCTGGAAGAAATACAAAGCGGAAAATTTGCTAAAGAATGGATACTTGAGAACCAGGCAAATCGACCGGTCTACAATGCTTTGAGAAAACGAGACAGTGAGCATCTTATTGAGACGGTCGGGAAGAAACTCCGTAGTATGATGGGTTGGATCGGAAAGAAGGACTAGCCTTGCGATTTGCAGAATTTCCCATTGTCAAAGAGGGGCTCCTATTATTCTCCCCTCTTTGTTTGCTTACTGTAATTCTTGCATTCTTCATTCCAATATATCTTACCTTCCTCCTGATCTTCATTGACTTATTTCTCTTATACTTCTTCCGTAATCCACGAAGAACAATACCGGATTCCGAGGATTGTGTGGTTGCTCCGGCAGATGGAAAAGTTATTGACATAGGAAAGTGCTCAGATGATCGATTCGGGGATGATGATGTAATCAAGATAAGTATTTTTATGTCCATTTTCAATGTTCACGTGAATAGGATACCCAGTTCCGGGCGAATAGTCGATGTGTTCTACAAAAAAGGGAGATTCTTTTCAGCAAATTTCGATAAAGCATCGATTTTAAACGAAAACAATGCCATACTTCTAGAAAGGGAAGACAAAAGAAAGATCCTCTTTGTCCAGATTGCAGGACTGATTGCACGAAGGATTATCTGTTGGGTAAAAAAGGACGACGAGGTATCAAGAGGAGAGAGGTTTGGTCTTATATGCTTTGGATCTCGTGTGGACATTTTTTTACCTTTAGAGACGAGAATAAATGTTAAAAATGGCCAACGGGTGAGGAGTGGAGAAACAATATTGGGGTATTTATCATGATAAGAAAGAAGAAGATAAATAAAGATGGGATGAAGAAGGGTATCTATGTCCTGCCAAACCTTTTCACCACAGTGAGTTTACTGTCCGGCTTCTATGCGATTATATCCGTAATAGACGGAAGATTTCAACACGCAGCTTGCGCAATACTGGTCTCGCTTCTATTCGACGGTATTGATGGCAGGGTTGCGAGGCTTACCAGAAGTACGAGTCCTTTCGGTGTCGAATATGACTCACTCTCTGATCTGGTAGCATTTGGGATAGCACCGGGGCTTTTGGCCTTTTCATGGGCATTGGTGCCGTTCGGAAGATTTGGTTGGTTGGCAGCATTCCTTTATGTGGCATGTGGGGCTCTTCGACTTGCCAGATATAATGTTCAAGTAGGTACGATCAGAAGTGGGAAATTCAATGGTCTTCCAATACCGGCTGCAGCCAGTATGATATCATCCACTATACTTCTCTTCCTTTACCTGGGATATGATGAGAGTACAAAGCATATAACCATCCTTGTTATGATTTATATTCTCTCTTTTTTAATGGTCAGTAACATAAAGTACAGTAGCTTTAAAGAACTTGGTCTCTTAAGAAGAAAATCCTTCAGCTTTTTAGTAACTTTGATACTTCTTCTTATGGTTGTTGTAGCCAAACCGCAGATTATGCTCTTCACTCTATTCTTGTCGTATGTTTTATCCGGTCCCATAACAACTGTATTCCATAGAAGACGAAAAGTGATTGAGGAGTTCAGTGAAGAGGAGACATAAAGCAGTATTTCAGAACATCTGCATTTGATTTTTACCAAGCGTATGTGTCATCTCTACTTTTCAACATTCTAAAAAATCAAAACACCGATATTCCAACAGTATTTAGATACGAATACATGAGCTCCTATTCTTGTGAAATGGACTTTCAGAAAATAGCGTTTGGTTGTCTATTCTCAAAATAGAGGTGATGAAGATGCAAGAGATCGTAAGAATATTTGATACTACTCTGAGAGACGGTGAGCAGTCGCCCGGCTTTAGCATGAATGTAGCTGAAAAGATTAGAGTAGCGAAGCAACTGGAGAGACTCAACGTAGACATAATAGAAGCCGGTTTTCCCATAAGTTCGGATGGAGACTTTGAGGCGGTCAAGGAGATCTCTAAAGGTATTAAAAACACCCAAATTGCAGGTCTTGCCCGTACTGAGATTAAAGATATAGACAGAGCATGGGAAGCCCTCAAATATGCAAGCAATCCCCTTATTCATATCGTTATTGCTACATCAGATATTCATCTTCATCATAAGTTAAAGAAGAGTAAAGATGAGGTTCTGGAAAATGCGGTTCAAGCTGTTAAACATGCCAAAGGATACACACCTAACGTAGAATTTTCTGCTGAGGATGCAACAAGAAGCGATGTTGACTATCTCTGCAAGATCTTCGAGAGAGTGATAGATGCCGGAGCTACAATTATAAATATACCCGATACAGTGGGATATGCTATGCCGGATGAGCTTGGCTTTTTGATCAAACATATTAAAGAGACTGTGCCTAATATTGATGAAGCCATTATAAGTGTCCACTGTCACAATGATTTGGGTTTGGCCGTGGCAAATACTCTGGCAGCCATTAAGAACGGAGCAAGACAGGTTGAGTGTACCATAAACGGCATAGGTGAAAGGGCAGGCAATGCATCTTTAGAAGAGATTGTTATGGCCCTGAGAACGAGAAGTGACTTTCACAGATGTGATACTCATATCCATCCGGAACATATATATAATACAAGCAGGCTCCTTTCTCACATTACCGGTGTAGCAGTCCAACCGAACAAGGCTATTGTCGGGAGCAATGCCTTTGCCCATGAATCCGGGATTCATCAGGATGGTGTGCTGAAAGAAAAGACAACCTACGAAATCATGACACCGGAATCCATTGGTGTATCAAAGACTTCTTTGGTCCTGGGCAAGCATTCAGGAAGGCACGCATTTCGTGATAGATTGAGAGAAATTGGGTATGAATTATCAGAAGAGAACCTCAATCTTGCCTTCAAGCGTTTTAAGGAACTGTCTGATAAAAAGAAGACAGTGTTCGACGAGGACATAGAGGCAATAATTATCGATGAAATATTAAGAATACCAGATACTTACAAATTAATATATCTGAATGTCATTAGCGGCAGTGTTACGGTACCTGTGGCCACTGTCCAGATTGAGATGGGAGGAGAGATCATACAGGAAGCCGGCTTTGGAGTAGGACCGGTAGATGCTGTTTTTAAGGCGATCTCAAATATCACAAAGACGAACAGCAAACTAATTCGATTTTCCGTAAACTCATTTACCGGTGGGACCGATGCCCTTGGAGAGGTTACGGTCAGACTGGAAGAGAATGGTATTCAAGTGATTGGGCAGGGCGCCGATACTGATATCATCATGTCAAGTGCCAAGGCTTTTGTAAACGCCCTTAACAGGCTTGAATATAGGAGAAAGCATCCTATCACAATATAGTAACAACGAGAATTCATAAGAGATCAAAAATCACAAGCAAAGACAAATGAAAGAATACTCGCTCTTGGATGCTCACTCAGACGTTCAGGCAAGTTTGCGTATTAAAATCTGACTGCCGTTGAAGTTTGCTGACAGCTTTCTATTACATAACACTAAATGACCAATGGGAAAAACAATTACTGAAAAGATCTTGATAGATCACGTGAATAAAGATGAAGTGATACCGGGGAATATTGTGGAAGTCAAGGTGGATATTGCCTTGGGAAATGATATTACTGCGCCCATTGCTATCAACGAGTTTAAAAGAGTTGGAGCGCAAAAAGTATTCCATAAGGAAAAGGTGGTGCTCATTTCAGATCACTTCACCCCCAATAAAGATATCAAATCGGCAAACCAAGCAAAGTTCATACGAGATTTTGCCAGAGAGCAGAACCTGACTCACTACTATGAAGTAGGCGAGATGGGGATTGAGCATGTCCTCCTGCCCGAAAGAGGAATCGTCCTTCCTGGTGATGTGGTAATAGGTGCAGACAGTCACACCTGTACATATGGTGCCTTGGGTGCATTTTCCACAGGCGTAGGAAGCACCGATCTGGCAGCAGCCATGATCTCAGGAGAGGTCTGGTTGAAAGTGCCTGAAACAACCAAGCTGATCTATAAGGGGAAACTGAAAAAGTGGGTGGGTGGAAAGGACCTTATCCTGTATACAATAGGCGATATGGGTGTGGACGGAGCCCTCTACAAGGCAATGGAATTCACTGGGGAAGTCATAGAAGAACTCTCTATGGCCGGGAGATTCACTATGGCCAATATGGCCATAGAGG
>JAXHSZ010000047.1:0-3094 GCA_034190725.1 Thermodesulfobacteriota bacterium | reverse complement strand
GCAGCCCCTAGGGGCAGTGTGATTTCGAAAACCCCTCTTGCATTGTGTACCTTGGCTTCCTGTCTTACCAAATCCCGACAAATTTTACCTGACCCAACATCTGCAGAAGCAAAGGAAATGAGGGGCGATTCTGTCTTTAAATCATCACGTATATACTCAAATATCAGTTTTATCTGATCTTCATAGAACGGAAGAGGGCTGAACAGGTATTTTCTTACGGGTTGAAAATATCTGTTGTCATTGGTGACGGCTATCATGGGGATCTTCAGCTTTTCTATGAGTGGGATGATGGCATGAGTATGCCCCATTCCTGAAGCCCCCTGGACGGCAAATACTTTGTCTTTGTACACAAGCTTCTTAAAGGCCGACAAGGCCCGTGGTATGGTAAAATGATCATTTTCCAAAATGAGCTTGATCTTTCTCCCGTGGACTCCTCCTGTATCATTAATATGTCTGATGTGGGTCTTGGCCGCCTCTGAACAAGGGACCCATATTTCAGCCGTAGGACCCGTCAGATCACCCATGGCACCGATTTTCACCGTACTATCCGTTACTCCAGGCACCTCCCCACCCCAAATTGAGTGTTGAGGGAATACCATCGAGATGAGTAAAAAGAATATGCCTACTGACAATTGAATGAATCCCTTTTTTTCCATAAACATCCTCCAATAATCAAATAACAATGATCGTAACAGGTGAGCTTTTTGAAAGGAGTCCCTCCAACGACAATCAACTCTAGAAAAATCGTACAAAATTAAAGAAATAGCAGATTCACTACAAAAAGTATACAATAAAATATGACAAAACTATATGAAAAGCCCCAGTTCCATAACAACCGGATCTCTCATAATGAGGGAGATTGCATCAAGGGCGCTCCGGGCGATATCCGGATAGACTTTGGTCAAGGAAGCAATCTGCCTTAAATTGTCAGCGGTTCTGGATACAAGCATGGCAAGGTCCCCTTCCGCCATCTCAGATATTGTGATGACCTCTTCCCATGATTGTCCATTGGCCCAAGCGTATATGGTAGCAGCCGGCCACAGAGTGACGGGTCTCACCTCAAATCCCCTTGTGGCCTTCCGCTCCATAAGGGGGGATATCCCATGTCTCATGGTTTTGTATGCCCTCAAAAGCTGCTTCGGAACGATTGACTCGTCAAAGTTCATGTCCATTTCCCGATCATATAAAAAAGGTGCTATGAGAGCGGCGAGTAAGGGCGGGTCGGTGATGGGAAATATGCCTTTTCTCAGACCTTCAGCAATCAACAGAGGTTGGTCGAGTCTCAATTGGGAGGCCCACACACCGTCATCTGAGAGAGTGCCGTCTTCATTTACGAAACCCTCTTCTCTGAGGAATTCAAAGTGTTTGACCCAGTCATTCCACAGTCTCACTCGGACAGAATTGACAGTGTCCCATAGAGAAGCAAACTCTTCGAAGACTCCTCTGAAAGCCCCTTTTGTCTTTCCGTGACACATTTTAAAATGGCTGCACTGTGAACAGGGCAACTCTTCAATCTGCTGTTCAATGAGGGATCTTCTCCTTATTAGAGGTTCAAGCTTTAAAAGTCCTTCTTCTCCCAGAGTCATATGGTTAAGTGGACTGGGCATATTACTCACAACAATTGCGGCTGCTGTTTTACTCATCTTCCGGGGATCAGGAGAGTCCTGTAACTCAATAACACAATCAAGGATTCGAGACACTCTTTCTGGTCTAAACCACTTCATACCGGGACGCTTGCCCCTTCTGGGGATCTCCTTTTGTATCCTGATCGCCATAACACCCTGTTCATCCTTTTTCGTCTCCTGTTGCATCACGCAGTACATTCTGTCACGACCGTCCAGAAAGAGACGCCCCGGCACCAAATATGCCAGCTTCAAAAGCTTCGACTCAGCTCTCTTCAGCCTCTGCTTTACACTGGAAAACTCACTGGTCAAAGAAACCCGCTTGCGAATCAGATCGAGGGCAGACTCAGGTCCTTCACACAGAGCTTCGGGCAGCAATGTCCTCATTTTTTCACCAGCCTCATTGAGTTTTCTATGAATCTCTGGCTGCCGATTGATCAAGTTGACATAAGTGGCAAAAGATTTCTCGAATATATCCTCTATTTCCTCAGGATTATGGGATAAAAGAAGGTTCAGGACCATGGAAAAATCAACCTTGATTTGACTGTACACATCTTCAGGTGGTGATGTGCAAAGATTTGCCATATGTTTCATGTCCATGAATTTTCCGGGTATCATTACAGCAAAGCCGATGTTATCCTTCCCCCGCCTGCCTGCTCGCCCGGTCATCTGGTGAAACTCCGTTGCATTCATGGGGACGAATTCGCGACCATTGTATCTGTCTGAATTCAGGAACACCACACATCTGGCCGGGAAATTCACTCCCGCAGCAACCGTAGAAGTCGCAAATACGGCATGAAGCATGCCGTTGTTCATCAGATGTTCTATAACGAGCTTCCACGCGGGGAGCTGACCGCTATGGTGAGCCGCCACTCCTGCTTCACGAAGATATTTGAGTTGTTGATGGGAAAACAGACATGAATGACCCTTGATCAGCTCATTAATCTTCTCGTTCAGCTTTCCCCATTCAGCTGGTGATTTCTCCAAACCAGGAACACAATTTTTCAAGGCAGCATCGCAGTCCGCTCGGGACTTGAGAAAGAAGATGGCAGGAAGAAGATTGTATTTTTCCAAGGCCGCTATAATTTCTCCGAAAGGAGGAATCTGGCGAGGAGAGGTAAGGAAAGATGGGTTTGGATTACTCATAAAAGACCGGACTTTTTTGTCGATCTTTCCGGAATCCATCATCGGCAGAAATCTGCCGCCAGGATGCATAAATAGTGGAAAGAGGGGTACGGGTCGTCTTGTCTCCTCCACAACCACACAGGGCTTTGACCGAATAGACTCAAGCCAAGTCGCAATATGGTGAGCATTTTTTACTGTAGCAGAGAGAAGCAAGAGGTGAACTTTTTCAGGCAGATAAATCATCACCTCCTCCCACACAACACCTCGGTCTTCGTCTCCCAGGAAATGGGCTTCATCTATGACCACAAGGTTCGTTGCCAGATCCGTTCTTTTATGCATATTGTCAT
>JAXHSZ010000469.1:0-2143 GCA_034190725.1 Thermodesulfobacteriota bacterium | reverse complement strand
TAGGGGTAAATTCACAGGAGTCAGAATCTCTCAATGCCCTGACAACCTTGACGATCCTAGCTGCCTCCCCATTGGAGAATCCGGATTTTGCCTCAGTAATACCCACTTCCGTCTCTTCATCCATATAATCCAGATCAATGGTCACCATCCGATCCCTGAGCGCATCCTGGCTGCGGTGCACACCTGCATATTCTTCAGGATTGCTGGTAAAGATAGTTGTAAAGTCTGGACTCACCTTCAAATAATTCCCATCTCCTTCCTGAGTAGCAGGAAGATCCAACATCCTCTCCTGGAGCACCGATAAAAGGACATTGTTGGCCTCCGGTCTTGAACGGGTAAACTCATCATAAAGGAGAGTGAATCCATGCCTGCACGCAACGGTCAATCGGTTATCCACCCACCTTCGTCTCATGTCCTCTTCGGTTTTGAGCACTGTATGAATGAAATTGTCCACTACTCTACGAAAGCGATAGCCATGTTCACTTCCCACAAGATCCGAAGTGGAAAACTCCTCATCGCCATGTATCAAGACGACAGGTCTTCCGATCTTGCATGCGACATGCATGGCCAATGTTGTTTTACCTGTCCCTGAAACTCCTCGAAAATGAACTGGAAATCCGGCAGCTATATAGGCCAGGGCCCTTTCCGTAGTGTCCTTGATATATTTTGTTTCCACAAAGTTGGGTAATGGCCGAGGTTCCAAAACGAAAGTTCGATCATCCATCGACATGTTCAATCCTCCTTGCCCAATGCTTCATTATCCAGTGTCCATCCCGAAATGAGATATTCATAAAGAACCCTGTTACTCCTGTCATTGAGTCAGTTGGGTGATTATCGAAGTGATAGTCACAATCGGATCTCCAAAAATATGGTGCTTTCTCTTGGGAACCTTGAACATTGAAAAGGAAATCCTGAACCGCTCAATTTAAGATATAATCAGATATAGTATAATGAGTCTTCTGATTTCCGAAGTTTCCCGTCGTCAAGAAGTTCACGCACAGTGGGTATCAAAGATCGCCAGTTTTGAATACCCAGATTGTCCGCAATATCGACCATCTTCAGGCCACCTTGGTTATTTGTAACAACCTCTAAGATGCGATCCTCCAATTCTCCTTTTTTGTGGGACTCTTCTTCGTCAGAAAACGGTTGTTTTAAATCTTCTTTCGCCATCTGTTGCTCCTCGATGGAGTCCTCGTCCTGTTTTTTTTCCCTGGAGGTATCTACTTCTATTGGTTTGCCTTTGATTCCGCTTCCTCTTACTGCCCTCATTTTCAACAAAAGTTCATTCCAGGCTTTTTTTGTGCCTGCTATCTCTTTTGCGGTTTCTTTATGGGATTTTTGGAATTCATTCAGCATATGAGCCGTTTCTTGTTTGAATTCAGCATTTGTATTGGTCAATTGAGACTTCAGTTCATTGAGTTGAGACTTTATTTCATGACTCATCTCTTCTCTGGATGCATGAAATCCGCTCAGCAGGTCTGCTGTTTCATGTTTTCGTCTGGTTGTCACTCCGGTTAATTCGGATTTCAGTTCTTTTCTCATATCCTTATTGGATGCCCTGAATTCATTCAGCATATTGGCTGTTTTTTGCTTGAATTCAACGTTTGCTCTGCCTAAGGCAGATGTCAGTTCTTTCAGTTGAGATTTCAATTCATTGCCCATTTCTTCTCTGGATGTATGGAATCCATGCAACAGATCTGTTGATTCTTGTTTGAGATCGCCCTTTTTTTTGTTCAATTCAGACTTCAATGCATTTCCCATTTCTTTATGGGATGTATGAAATCCGCTCAACATGTGAGCTGTTTCGTTTTTTAAATCAGCATTTGCCCTGATTAATTGAGACTTCATTTCATTGAGTTCAGATTTCAATTCGTTCCCCATCTCTTTTCTGTCTTTACTGAATCCACTCAATAGATCTCCTGTCTCTTGCCGTAACTCATTGTTTCCCTGTTTGATATGGGATAATAAATGAGCCCTCTCCTCATAGGCACCGGCCATTTCTTCTGCAAGTCTTCTTAAATTCTCTGCATTTGTCATTTGTGTTCCTCCTTTATCATTCTTTGTTGTGAAGACATGCTTGGTGAATGATATTTATGCCTATAGAGGGGCTGATACACCTCTATCCCATCAAGGATGTCTGAAA
>JAXHSZ010000468.1:0-7708 GCA_034190725.1 Thermodesulfobacteriota bacterium | reverse complement strand
GTCTTTTCAAGGATTTCAACTCCTTTTAATGAAAGGTTGTCACTGATCAGTACTTTCTTCATTCAATCCTCCGTGTACGACTCTATCTCGCAAGTACTGCTAAAGCCGAATTAATTCCTTTGCCCAACTCAACTTTATACCCCAACTCATTCAGGGTCATCTCTAAACCGGATATTACAGTGACCACATCGAACTGATCTGCATAACCCATATGGGCAATTCTGAATATCTTGCCCTTTGCCTGAGCTTGTCCACCGGCAACTATGATTCCGTGCCTTTCCAACATGATATTCACCAAATCCGAAGCATTCATACCTTGTGGGGACAAAACAGCAGTCACTGCATTACTCGGTGATTTTGGAGCATAGAGTTGGAGCCCCAAAGCGGTTATGGCTGCTCTGGTGGCCTTTGCCAATCTCTCATGCCGGGCAAAGACGTTCGAAAGCCCCTCGTTTTTCAATTGATTGAGGGATTCTCTCAGGCCTTTCAACAATGATACCGCCGAAGTGTAGGTCGTCTGGTTCTTGGATATGGATTTGAGTTCTTTTTTGAAGTTAAAGTAGTATTTTGGAAGATCCGATCTCTCAATAAATCCCCAGGCCTTTTCACTCACACAAGCAAATGCAAGCCCAGGCGGCAGCATCAATGCCTTTTGAGAACCTGTAACGACTATATCGAGATTCCATTTATCAAAAGGAATGTCGAGGGCTCCTAAAGCAGAAATGGCATCCACAATAATGATTGTATCATTCCTGTCTCGTACTATTTCCGCTATTTCTCGTATAGGATGGTCAACTCCTGTCGAGGTCTCACAGGCCTGAGTCAAAACGGCCTTTATGGATGTATCTTCATCGAGGATTTTCTTCACTCTCTGAGGATCGGCTGCCTCTCCCCACGGAACATCCATTGTCACGACATCCACTCCATATGCCTGACAGATATCTACCCATCGTTCACCGAACTTGCCTCCATTGATAACAAGCGCTTTGTCTCCCTGAGAAAGGGTATTTGACACAGCCCCTTCCATGGCCCCGGTCCCAGAGGAAGCGAATATGAGAACCTCATTCTTGGTCTGGAAGAGATACTTCAGCCCTTCCCTGATTTCAGCCAATATGGCTCTGAATTCTTCTTTCCGATGATGGATTATGGGTTCTGCCATCTTGAGCAGAGTCTTCGGGGGAACGGATGATGGCCCAGGTGTTAACAGATAACTCTTTTTCATACAACTCCCTTCTTCTCCATCAGATTATGTATTTCTTTTGCTCCCATGAGTCAGTGAATAGCGTTCTTTTCTATAACTCGATTTTCAGAAGTAAACTTAAATTAACTATCAAAAACAGAAAGCGTTGTCAAGGTGAAAGTCTGTTCCTGATATCTGAAGATATTATGTTTTCTTTTCTCTTCTCTTTTTAAGTCTAATTCCATCCTTTTTTCTTGACACAAATCAGGAATTGAATGATTATAGAGCAATTGAACCTGTTTCGAGGATTGCATTTCTTAGGATTATGCAAAGATGGTCAGAAGATAAGATCCACATGTTAGAAGTGTATTCCATGAAAGGCCCTGAGCTTCATTTCATGTTACATGCGTATCATAGCATATTTTTAAAGCATCATCACTCTTTTTCTTTTAAAGGCTTTGGAGAAGATGATTATTTTTATGAGCGACATTAAACCATAAGGAGTGTTCATTCAGAAATAAGAGATTCGATGTCTGAACGAAAATGAGAGAGTTTTTCCAAGTTCAAGGAAGACAATGATTTTAACCGCAGGAACACATTGAGTAATTTAAGGTTGAAAATATGAGTCTGTCGCAGTTTTATGGTAAAAATAGCAGTTTTCGTTCTGGCACTATTCATGAATGGGCACTAAGGAGGAAGAAATCATGGATGAAGTGACTGCACCTGAAAAGAAAAAGAAACCACCTGTTATTTTGTTGACAGTCCTGGGGGCAATAATACTGGCGGTTATTGTCGCTCTTTTTCTTGCTCCTAAGGGAAGTGAGAAGCTTGTAACTGAAAAAATCACGGCCCCACCTGTTTCGAGTGATGCAACAATTGAGACTGGAGAAAAAATAACAGAAGAAGCGTCAGTCGAAGAAATACCTGTACAAGAGGAATCCACACCCCAAGATGCAGTCATTGAAGAAGAAAAGGTGGAAACTGAAGAGATAAAAGAACAGGAAGAAATCAAAGCAGTTAAGGATACGGAGGAAGTGCAAGAAAGGGATGAGGCACAGAAAGCTCAATTTAAAGAATACAAGATCGAACAAGGTGACACTCTCTGGACTATTGCTGGCAAAGATGAGGTTCTTGATGATCCTGAAGGCTGGTGGTATTTGCTGAAATCCAACAAAAAAATCATTAAATCAACATATAAAAAAGACGGGAAATGGTATGTCATAATACCGACAGGACACACTCTTGTGATACCGACCAGGGATGAAATCAAGAAGATAAATAAAGATGAGAAGAAGTCTCTGTTACACCCCTGGGCAGTGCAGGTCTACTCAAGTAAATCTCAGCAAAATGTGAAAGATTTCTTGAATAAGATTCATAAGCAAGGATACCTTGCATATATGACTCACATTAAATTAAACAATGAGGATTGGTACAGACTGCGAATAGGCTTCTTCTCCACAGAAGATGAAGCAAGAAAGGTTGGAGAAAAAGTCGTTACAGACTTTAACATGGAAGGTTTCTGGACAGTCTTACCCTCCAAAGGAGAGGTTAATGCTCACATTGGGCCCGGACAGTCGTCTTAGAACCCTGACCTCTTGAGTGGTCAGGAAGCGATACCTGCCGGTTTTGAGTTCGCCTAACTCTAAAGGTCCAAATCCGATCCGTTTCAAGCGACAAATAGGACGCTCGATTTTTTCAAACATCCTCCTTATCTGTCTCTTCCTCCCTTCATAAATACCGATTTTCCAGAGGCTTTTTCCTCTCTTCTTTTGTATGAAATTCAATTGAGCCGGTGAAGTGACACCGTCACTCAATTCCACCCCGGATTGGAGCTGTTTGACTTCACCGGATGATAATGTTCCGTCGATTGTAAAAATATACGTCTTTAAAACTTTGTTGCTGGGATGAAGCAGTCTCTGTGTCAGCTCACCATCATTGGTGAGGAGCAGTAATCCTTCCGTATTATAATCAAGTCTTCCCACAGGGAATATCCTCTGTTTCACACCTTTTATGAGATCAGTGACAATGGGTCTCCCATAAGGATCTTTGAGTGTTGTGATATACCCCCTGGGTTTATTTAACATAATATAAACCCTTGATTCAATATGAGTTATGGGTTTTCCTCGCACATTGATCCTGTCCTTATGTGGATCCACTTGAGTGCCCAACTCCGTGATCACGACTCCGTTGACCGTAACCATACCGTCTCTGATAAAGCTTTCAGCCTCTCGGCGTGAGGCCAGTCCTGCTCTTGCAATGGTCTTTTGAAGCCTTTCTCTCATCGTTTCTCTTCAATTCTTAAAGACGTCTCTCCCTTCTTGAATTTCCATCAAAGTGGGAAGGCTTGAGAGATCTTTGAGTGCAAACACTTCGAGAAATCTATTGGAAGTGCCATAAAGCAGGGGTTTTCCGGGAACGCCTTTCCTTCCCAGAATTCGTATGAGTTTCTTGTCAAGGAGTGATCGTAACATACCTCCGACATCGACACCTCTTATGTGTTCAATCTCTGAACGCGTGATTGGTTGTTTATATGCTATAATGGCGAGGGTTTCCATAGCTTGTTCGCTGAGTTTGAATGGTTTGTCCTTCTTCAACTTCCTTACCCATTGTGAATATTCTTGTTTTGTCCTAAACTGGTATCCCCCTGCGACTTCCGTTAATGTAAAGCCTCTGTCCATGATTTTATATTCTTCCATCAGGTCAGTTATCAAACTCCGCAAAGTCTTCTTGTCTGCTCCGTCAATGATTCCCCGAATCATATCAATTGTAAGAGGTGTCTCAGATGCAAATATGAGATTTTCAATAATACATTTGAGTTGTTTTTTGTCCATTTCAGACACCAAACTGAAGTTCGAGTTTCCTTGACTTCAACGAGGATTCAGATTTCGCTGATACATGCAGAAGACTGCTTTAGGCTGAGGAGATTATATGTTCATGCACCAAAACTTTCAGGGAGTTCCAGGTGAATCGGGATGATCCGTATGGGTTCAAATGGCTCGATCTGTATAACTCTTACAATCCTGAGCTTGATAAGTTCGAGTAACGCGAGAAAGGTGAGAATCAGTTCTTGTCTCTCTGAAGTCTCACTGAATAAAGATCGGAATGAAATGCTTGTTACGCCTGTCATCCTATCAATGATCTCGATGATCTTGTCATTGACCGACATTCTTTCAGCTGCTATATGGAAAAGACCTTGTGGAGCATTCTCCTTCAGTACCCTCTCAAATGCTTCTATAAGCTCAAATATATTGAGTTCATGAAGATCCTCTTGTTTGTCATCCGTGACCTCGCAACTTCTCCCCCCTGTATAAACATCTCTGTCTAAGACTTCACTGTCCATAAGCTTTTTTGCCGCATCTTTATATCTCTTATATTCTATGAGCCTCCTTACCAGCTCAGCCCGTGGATCTTCTTCATACTCCGTCTCTTCCATCTCTTCCGATTTTGGAAGAAGCATCTTTGACTTAATATGCATAAGTGTGGCTGCCATCACAATGAACTCTCCTGCAATGTCCAGATTTAATGTACGCATTAAATCAAGATATTCAAGGTACTGTTCTGCTATCGTAGCAATCGGAATGTCATATATGTCCAATTCATTCTTTTTGATCAGATGGAGAAGGAGGTCCAGCGGGCCCTCGAATATCTTAAGTTTGACATTATACGGCATAGCCTTACTCCAGACAACTCAGGAGCTTCTCATTCAAACAATGGAGATTGATAATGTTTTATAAAAATATTTCATTTCTGGATGGAAACTCACTCAATCTGTATTGCCTGCCTCACTTCATCCATCGTTTCCTTTGCTATGCTTCGAGCTTTTTTGATCCCGTTCTCTACAATCTCTTCCACTTCTCTGAAATGGTTTGAATAGTAGTTCCTCTTTTCCTGCAAAGGCGAGAGAAATAAAATCACCCTTGAAGCAAGCTTCTTTTTACAGTCGACACAGCCGATGCCTGCAGATCGACATCCTTGTGAAATCTCATCTACCTCCTCTGGAGGACTGAATATTGTATGGAAAGAAAAGACATTACAAACTTCCGGATCGCCTGGGTCTGTTCGTCTGGCCCTTTGAGGATCTGTAATCATCTGAGATACCTTTTCCAGAATCACTTCAGGGGGGTCTGAAAGATAGATGGCATTGTCATATGCCTTACTCATCTTTCTTCCATCTATACCGAGGAGTTTGGGAACCTCGGTCAATATGGCTTTCGGGAGAGGAAAGACCTCTTCGTAGAGGAAGTTGAACCTGCGGGCAATCTCTCTTGTCAACTCAAGATGAGGGACCTGATCAATCCCAACAGGCACCCTATGTGCCTTATATATGATGATGTCAGCCGCTTGCAAAACAGGATATCCTAAGAATCCATAAGTGGAGACATCCCTGTTGGTGAGCTCTTGCTGTTGCTCTTTATATGTGGGGTTTCGTTCCAGCCATGACAATGGTGTAATCATTGACAGCAAGACATGAAGTTCTGCATGTTCCGGTATCTTGGACTGGATAAAGATGGTGCTTTTTTCAGGATCCATTCCAGCACTCAGCCAATCGAGAAACATGTCTCTTATGCTCTCTTTGATTACCCCGGTATTTTCGTATTCACTTGTCAAAGCATGCCAGTCAGCAGCAAAATAAAAACACTCATATTCATCTTGAAGCTTAATCCAACTTTCTAATGCGCCGTAAAAGTTTCCCAGGTGTAGCTTTCCTGAGGGTCGCATACCGCTTAATATTCTCTTCTTCAACATGAAGCACTTCTCCCTTTCAGTCCAGTATCTTTTTTCCATTTACTCCAAGTCCATCTGGTATATAACAGATGGGAGGTTCATTGTCAATTTGGAGTCTATCCGCCAGTGTATCGTCAATTATTAAAATGAAGATTTTACGTTAACAACCTTCAGCTATCAGCTTTTAAATAAGGACTTGCACAGCCCTAAGCTGAATGTTGATCATTCACCGCTTATAGCTTATTATTATTGAGCTATGAAAAAGAAAGCTATCATCAAGCTTCAACGGCTCCTATAAAATTTTCTTTTACAAATTTGATCTCATCTTCCTTTGTTTCTACTCTGCCATCCAGTTTAGCTTCCATGAGAGCATCCATAATCTCTTTAAATATAATTCCAGGTGTTATTCCCATACTCTTCAGGTTTTCGCCGTTGATGTGCAATTTTGTGCTTTTCAATTGGGTGAAATATATAGATATGGCTTTTCTTATGTGTTTTTTATCGGTTTGTGCCATTGAGTAGAGAAGGGTCTCTGTGGGGAGAGGTTTGAGAATTCTGTATATGGCACTTTTTTCTATTTTACTGCTTTTGTCGATCCGCCTTAGAGTGGATTCTGCTTCTTGTATGCCTTTTATGACCCTCTTCTCATTTTTTTCAGTCATGGACAATCTTTTACAAACTTCTCTTATCTCTTGTTTATTGAGAGAATCCACCAATCCAGAGAAGTAAATCAGCCACTTTTCATATTTCTCCTCCAAGAATAACAGATCGTACCATGAAATAACATCCCTTATATTCTCAAGGGTTTTCTTCTTTTTCTCATTAAATTGAATCCTGGGATGGATAAATCTCAGAATGTCTAGCTCCACAAGCCTCTTTATCACTGGAATAGGTTCTTCCTCTTCAAATATATGTACAAGTTCTGAGAAGAATCGATATCCGTCCAATTGATCCAGAAAATTCATTTTAACTGCGTTTTTAATGAGTTTGATGGTATGTCTTCCTATGTGAAAACCAAATCGCTGCTCAAAACGAATGGCCCTGAAGATTCTCGTGGGGTCTTCTACAAAACTGAGATTATGAATCACCCGGATCATTCTTTCCTTAATATCCTTTTGACCACCGAAGAAATCTATTAACTCTCCAAATCCCGCTGGATTCAATCGTATGGCTAAGGTATTCATTGTAAAATCTCTTCGGTAGAGGTCCAGTTTTATGGAGCTGTGCTCCACTGTGGGAAGTGCCGCTGGTGATTCATAATATTCCAATCTTGCTGTGGCGATGTCTATTCTAAATCCGTCCGGGAAGATCAATGTTGCAGTACCGAATTTTTTATATGATTTCACCTTACAGGAGCAGTCTTTGGAAAACTGCTTTGCCAATTCAATCCCATCTCCCTCCACAACAATATCAACATCCAAGTTCTCGCGCCGAAGAATAAGATCCCTGACAATACCTCCTGTGAGATATGCATTATAGTGTAGCGCATCGGCCTTTTTCCCCAGGGCTTGAAGTGTTTCGAATATCCTTTTGTCAAGCCGTTCTTTCATCAGCTTATAAACGGATTTCTTTCTTGTGAAACGAGGGTCATGTCCCGAGCTATACAAATATGATGGTTTCTTCATGAGATCGGATTGCATGACCCGAAGCAGATCTGTCCTGGTTATTCCTCCTATTATCTTCCCCTTTTCCACTACAGGAACGAATCTCTGGTTGTTTCCTACAATAATCTTTTGAATGGCCAAAAGTGGTGTATCCGGACTGACCACGGCAAAATCCGTTGACATATATTCTTCCGCCGGC
>JAXHSZ010000467.1:0-5008 GCA_034190725.1 Thermodesulfobacteriota bacterium | reverse complement strand
TATATCTTATTTTCGATGTTCCAGTGTGACAAAAATTTATCCTCTCAAAGACAGAGAGATCGAAGTTATTTTTCAGAAAAGAGAAATGCAAGGTATAAGGAGCAAACGAAATAAATAGGCA
Source organism: Thermodesulfobacteriota bacterium (assembly GCA_034190725.1). Taxonomy (GTDB): domain Bacteria; phylum Desulfobacterota; class UBA8473; order UBA8473; family UBA8473; genus JAXHSZ01. The sequence continues at coordinate 4,887 of JAXHSZ010000467.1, read as the reverse complement.
AGCGGCAATCACTGCAGCCCTGCTTAACATACAGGCCGAATTTTTTTGTCTGAAATAAGTCAAAATGAAAAGAATGAATTAAATGTTAATCTACTGTTCTTAATTTACACTCATCTGGATACGAGTTGCACGGATTAAAATTTATTTGTTGCATTTTGAAGATCCCTTTTCAAAGGCTAAATTGGTAAGATACCTCATTGAATTTGATTAACTGATAATTTGAGAAAAAAAACTGAGTTGTCAGGGTGAATGTTCAAGGCATGTAGAGGCCCAACTCGATTAAATAATATTTTTTAAACAAGCCCTCATTCAACCGCATTGAGGTATAGGGTGGGGGTATAAAAAAGGTGTGATATTTCATTGTGATACAAATACATTCCATGCTCAGTGGCTCCTTTTAGGAGTATGGAAAATGGACGGACAGACTCTAAGCGCTATTAAGCATTTCTGTGATCCCTCGATACTCTGCATCTGTGCCGTCATAATCGTACGTTGAGTTCTCACCGATCATAGGGATTACAGTCAATTTACCATGGAAAAATTCCGACGTGATATTTTCACACTCCTTTATACTCAAATTCTTCTTCATGAAATACTTGGAATAGACATTTGGATATCCCAAATTATGAGTGATCTTGAATAACTCCATCTGAACTTTTGGATTAAGAGCTTTGCGAAGATTATATGCTGTGTTTAAAGTGTTTACATCGATAGAACTCGGGTTTACAAACACAAGGGATGACAGCCTGAAGCCTTGTCTGCCATAATCGTCCGTGTTGTTGGAGATTTGGTAAGGAGTGTCATTGATCAGCCGAAGAGGCCTCCTGCCAAGCTTATCTCTGTTTCCATCGATGAGTACCGCGGGAAAAACAATAGCGGAATGCTGTGTGTAATCTTGTACTGTTCGGATAAAATGTTCAATAAATTTTTTCGTGGTCAATGGTGAATCAGACGCTACAAACAGAGCGTGCTTTCTATTGTCATAGGCTCTGCTTGCAGCATATCCTTTGATCATATTCCCAGCCACTGTATTGTGCTTTACCTTTTTAGGTATGATACCGAAATGCTCGATAACATGAGGTGAGATGTCGGCATTCTGATTTTCAATTCGGCATGGTTTGTCGAATTCCCTAATGAATTTGCCGAGTCGCTGTTCAAGAAGCATCTTATGACCCACAATAACAATTTCATCAACGAGTTCACTGGCAAATAGCTTTTCAAGGGTAAATTGGATCACAGGTTTCGTTCTTGCTCTTCCCTCATCAACGATACGAAACTCTCTCAAAGGTTTGTAACCCGTCTCTATGAACTTCTCACCGTAATGTTCTGCTACATTTTTTGCATACTTCTTGACTGCTCGCTTATTGTTATATCCTGCCATAAGTATCGCGCTGACCATGACATCACTCAGGAGAAAGCAGTGGATAGATGAATAATCTTTTCCAAAAACAGAGCCACTCCAAACGATCTCCGTTGAAAAGACTCCTTTCAAAAAGCTAAACTGTTATGATAGAGAATCCTGGTTTCAATACCTTTACGGACCCTCACATTTTAGAGACGGTTATCTTATCAAAGTGTCTCTCTTCTTGTTCCACAAAACCCAATCATTCATATCGGCTTCAGGGGAAAAATAAATAGGTTTCAAAGCCTCTCCTTCAGATGTGATCGTTATCTGCTGCATTTCTTTCACAATATACTGCCATTCTTTCAATGTAACTTCATGAGGTCCACGAACCTCTGCAGGTCCTGGAATCTCCTCAGGAGCACCGATTTTACCATCAGCTTCGGGAACGTCCATCGGAGGATTTGCAACATAGACATCTCCCTTATACACCTTGATCAACGCCGACTTGTCCTTTTGAACATTCATTCTGAAGGTCGTGCCTTTAATTCCTGCCACTGCAGTCTCACTTGCTATTTCGAATCTCTTCTTGCGCCCCAGCAATTCCTTTGCATTTGCCCAGGTTCGACCCAGGAGTAGCTTAAACCTGAAATTTCTGTCCTTTCCCTGTCTGTTGTAAATCAGATCATCGATAGTGAACTTTGTATTGTCCGCGAATCGAATGAAACTCCCGTCCGGCAATTCTATCTCTATCAAGGTCTTTTTACCAGTCGTCACAGTGTCTCCCTGATCAATGGAATCTCTTACCCTCAAACGAATGGCCTTTTCTTCCCCCTTGTGCAATAGAGACGCTTTACCCTTTAAAAAAGTGACTGTGGCCTGATCTTTTGAGCAATCTGCACTCTCAATGGAGGAAACTACAGACATTGAAAGACAAAGAAAAATACCAAGACAGACTATCCACTTCAATCTTAACATAACCAACCTACTCCAATCTTCTCAATGTTACTTCAATTGTTTGCAGGGACTTGCTGGCATACACATCACGAGTATAAGGAACATACCCCTCTTTCTTTATTTCTATTTTATGGGTACCGCTCTCGAGTTTTATATATCCGGGCTTTCCATCATATCTATTCGCTTCTCCCATTGAGATTCCATCTACAAAGACTTCTGCACTGCTTGGATCACATACGATCTTGAGCAACCCTTCATTCCCCACCCCTATTGTGGCCTCCTTGGGGGTTCCACACCCCATGAGAATCAATATCGAAACTCCAAATAGGAATATCCCCTTTTTCATTGTCGACTCCTTTTGTAATTGGAAAGAATTGATTATACCGAAAATCGACTTTCCACTCCATCACTGTGATTTAAACTTGACCACATCGTTCACTTTGAATCCTGTTCCGGATCTAATGGCAGCCTTTGTGAGTTTGTCACCCACATATCCTGTAACCATTAATTCACCTTTTGGTCGACCTTCTTCTCTCCCCAAGAGCACATGGGTCTGTGGGTCATAAATCTCTTCACCCAAAGTAATAACGCTGAGCAAGTCACCTGTCTTCAATCCCACATCTCTGCCGGCATTTATATATATAGTTGCACCGCTTACCTTTGCAACTCTTCCTTTCCACTCTACCGACTGCAACTGATTTACAAGATTGTCCATGAATTTTGTAATGGCCGCCCTCAGTGCATTCTGTCCCATAGTTTCATCATAACCACCCCTTTGCCCAAGTCCCAATACTTGAGATATTTTCTTCTCGAAAACTCCAGAACCGGAATCGGCAAAGAGTATTTGTCCTGTTGTTGTATCGACAACTCTCACATCAACTGTACATTCCGCTTTTTGTACCTTTTGTTTGTAAACTGCGTAGTCTTTTCCCTCTGTTTTAACACCAAATTGAGAGATAGAACCCGTTACAATGGCATTGAGACCGAGTATTTTTCCTGCCTGTGCAGCTGTAGCAGGGTTGATGACACCTGACTGTCCTAATGCCTGTTCTCCCAGCACTTTCTCCAACTGGGCCCTCTCAACGACTATAAACGCTCCAGTTTTAAAGAGTTCTGTAGTCATTATGTCTGATGCAGACGAACCGAGTCTTCCCCTCCCGTAACTTGTTTTGTTTATGAAATTCACAATTCCAACCCTCTTCTTGGGTCCTTTGGAGACAATTTGAGCGGTCGAAGATTCCTGTGAAGAAGGGGCCTTCGTCATCATGGGCATTGAAGCACAGCCAAAGGCAAACAGAATCAATACAACAAAAACACTGAACTTGATTTTTTTACTCATCATAGCAAAATCTCCTCTCAATTTTTTTATTCAAATTTGCATCTCTGCATTCCAAGAACAGGTGGTTCATTTCACCTCAGCAATTCACCTGGGACTTCGGTCATAAACAACCGCCTCTTTTGCTAGGAACAAAATGAGGTCCATTGGGTAATGTAAGGAATGTCTTCTCAATCACATTGTCAACATAGGGATCATACCTTTGCAAAGCAGCAAATGCCAAAGAATTTCCAATAGATTCTTTATCTGTTCCAAACTTTTTCTTGGACACTTCATGTTCTGATTCCCAAAGCTGCTTTCCTGTCTTGACGTCTATGAGCTGAAACTTGGCCCCCACTTTAATCGAAGAATACACCACCAAATAAGTCGTACTCCACTCAGTAACCGTACTGTACAGCAAAGCATCAACATTCAGAAACTCCCCCAACTCTTGAGAGGTCATGGAACCGAGTTGTCCTGCCTCTCTTATCCCTTTCTCCCCAAGTTTATCATCTATTTGGGCAGACGAAGGAGATACATACCCCTTTGATATGACTTTACTGAGGAGTTTTGATCTGAATACATTGGGTGCATCCATGTCTACTGTTTCATTCTGGACAGGCAACACTGCAATAGATGTTGGGCTTTTGTCCTGGTAATCAGGTATGATTGTATGTGGGACCTTAAGCATACAGCCTACAGATGCAGAAGCGATAATAAAAAAGAGAAGAAACAATACCTTCCTCTTTGATTCTCTTTTTCTCAATGACATATTTTATCTCCCAAAGTCCACTTCATTATTCTACAATTCGTAGAAGCCTGAAGCTTTCAAATAGCGCTTGAACAAAAACGAGAGAGTTTTTCCAAGTTCAAGAAAGACGAAGATTTTAACCACAGAAATACTTTGAGTATTTTGAAGATTAAAGCCTGAGTCTGACACAGAAATTGGGGAAAATAGCAGTTTTCGTTCGGGCACTCGTTCCGGTTATTTTTACTGCACTTTTTGAACTCTTACATACAGTCAATAGTATAGTAACCGATCCTGATTGTTCAATAAATTAAAATTCTTCTTGGAGGAACACGTCTGGGTACCTCTCTCTGTGGAACATATCTCTCACGTTTCCTTGTAGGAATATACCCGAAACCGTTGGGCAACGTGGAAAATGCCGTATCGATTACCTTCTTCACATAAGGATCATAGCTCTTGAGAGCGGCAAATGCTAAGGTTTCTTTTACTGAATCCTGGTCAAGACCAAATTTTCTTTGAGTAATT
>JAXHSZ010000466.1:0-2795 GCA_034190725.1 Thermodesulfobacteriota bacterium | reverse complement strand
CTCAGGTTTCAGCTTGATCAAAAGGTCTCTCATCCCTGAGCTTTCCAGTTGGAAGACACCGGAAGTATCTCCTGCTCCCAGGAGTTTATACGTCTTCTCATCATCGAGTCTTATGTCACCAAGATCAAATTTCTGATCTTTACCTTCATTGATGAGTCTCAATGTATTTTCAATAAGAGTCAGGGTCTTGAGTCCGAGAAAATCAAATTTGATCAACCCTGTCCTTCCCACTTCATTCATGGCAAATTGAGTAACAACTTCGTCGTTTTGCCCTTTATAAAGTGGGAGATACTCCACAAGGGGCTTATTGGAAATAACAATCCCGGCTGCATGGGTCGATGCATGTCGTGGAAGTCCCTCAAGAGACGTGGCGAGGGATAACAGGTTCCTTATATTCTCATCCTTTTTCTCAAGTTCTTTTAACCTCGGCTCCTGTTTTAAAGCGCCTTCCAGGGATATATTCAGGGTATTGGGGATTAATTTGGCGATCCTGTCAACTTCTTTGTACGGCATATCCAAAACTCTCCCCACATCCCGTATGACACCCTTGGCCTGCATCCTGCCGAATGTAATAATCTGAGCCACATTCTCCTTGCCGTACTTATTTGTGACATACTCTATCACCTCATCCCGACCGTCAACACAGAAATCTATATCAATATCCGGCATACTGATCCTCCCGGGATTGAGGAACCTTTCAAAGAGAAGATCATAGCGGAGAGGATCTATATCGGTAATCTTAAGAGAATAGGCCACCAGGCTTCCAGCAGCAGAGCCACGACCCGGACCTACAGGGATATTTCTATTCTTTGCATAATTGACAAAATCAGAGACAATCAAAAAATAGCCTGAAAATCCCATGGATTTGATAATACTCAGCTCTTCTTCCAGTCTTTTAAAGTATTTCTCCGGGACTGAATGTTTCTGTTCTCCTTCGCTTTCAATGGTTGCCAACCTGTCTTTTAGTCCCTCCCTGGCAATCTTTTCAAGGTAACTGTCCAGGTTCTCTCCATCCGGCACTGTAAAGTCAGGCAAATGGAGTTCATCCAACTTCAACTCAAGGTTACACTTTTCAGCAATCTCTATTGTATTGGTCAAAGCATCAGGGCACCAGGAAAAGAGTGCCTTCATCTCTTCCGGTGATTTGAAGTAGAACTCTTCGGTAGCAAACTTCATTCTGTTTGGATCATTCAGTACCTTTCCCGTCTGAATGCACAGGAGCACCTCGTGGGCATATGAATCTTCCCTTTTCAGATAATGGCAATCGTTTGTGGCCACTGCAGGTATGTTGAGTTTCTTGCCTATTTCGACAAGTTTCTGGTTCACCGTCTTTTGGAGTCCGATTTTATTGTGCTGCATCTCCAAAAAGAATCTTCTGTCATCGAATATGTCTCTATACCATGTTGCCACTTCCAGTGTCTTCTTTTCCTCATCCCTCTCGATGAGACGGGGAATTTCGCCGTGTAAGCAGCCGCTTAAGGCTATTAATCCTTCATTGTATTTCTCCAATAATTCCTTATCAACCCTGGGGCGATAGTAAAATCCCTCTAAGTAACCGGCGCTTGTCAATTTGATTAAATTTTTATATCCTTTTACATTTTTGGCCAATAGGGTGAGATGATATGATGCATCTGAGATACTCTTTGATTCTTTTTCAAACCTGCTCCCCGGAGCAACATAGACCTCACAGCCGATGATTGGTTTGATCCCGCTCTTGTATGCCTTGGTATAGAATTCTATAGCGCCGAACATATTGCCATGGTCGGTCATTGCCATGGCATGCATCTTATACTCTCTGGCTGTGGCAAATAAATCGTTCAATCGCATAGCCCCATCGAGAAGGCTATACTCCGTATGCAGATGGAGATGAACGAAATCCGAATGTTGGATCATCCAATTACTCCCATTCAATAGTGCTTGGAGGCTTTGAAGAGATGTCGTAAACCACCCTGTTGACACCTTTTACTTCATTGATTATTCTGTTGCTTATCTTTCCGAGGATTTCATGCGGCACTCTTACCCAATCGGCAGTCATACCATCGAGACTCTGCACAGCACGGAGAGCAACCACATTTTCATAGGTCCTCTCATCTCCCATCACCCCCACGGTCTTGATTGGGAGAAGAACAGCAAAAGACTGCCAAATCTCGTCATAAATATCCGTCTTTTCTATCTCCTCGGTAACAATACTATCGGCTTGCCGGAGGACAGACAGTCTGTTCTCGGTTACCTCCCCCAGGATTCTTACGGCGAGGCCGGGGCCAGGAAAGGGCTGTCTTTTTATTATAGATTCGGGCAAGCCCAGCTCTCTTCCCACCAGTCTCACCTCGTCTTTAAACAACTCCCTCAATGGTTCTATCAGTTTGAGATGCATCTTTTCCGGAAGCCCACCCACATTGTGGTGACTTTTGATCGTTGCAGACGGTCCTTTGAATGAGACACTTTCGATAACATCCGGATAGAGAGTTCCCTGGGCAAGATACTCAACATCTCCAATATTCCCAGCCTCCTTCTCAAAGATATGTATAAACTCGTTTCCTATAATCCTCCTCTTCTTTTCCGGATCAATTACACCTTTGAGTTTCTCTAGAAAAGTCTCTTCAGCATCTACATAATGCAGATGAAGCCCATAATGTTCAACGAATACTGTCCTGACCTCTTGGGCCTCATTTTTTCTGAGTAAACCGTTGTTTACAAAGATACATACCAATTGTTGTCCAATGGCTCGATGAAGCAGAGCAGCAACCACTGAAGAGTCAACACCTCCACTCAATGCACAGACCACTCTTTTTCTT
>JAXHSZ010000465.1:0-6557 GCA_034190725.1 Thermodesulfobacteriota bacterium | reverse complement strand
TGTATGAGCATCTACCAATATGAATGCAAACTGATTCCTAGCGCCTTCCTGTACAATGATATGAGAAACGTCAACATCGTCTTTTCGAATGCTTTCCTTGGAGAAGAGACCCATCTCATCTGACCCGACTTTGCCGACGTATCTTGTCTTTAATCCCAGTCTTGAACACGTCACAAGGGCTGTTGCCACTTGGCCGCCCCCCTCTTTGGCAAAAGCTGACATCCTCATCTTGGAGTCATAAAGGGGAAAATGAGGGACCACGCACAGATAATCCACAGCATTTAAGCCCATTCCAACCACATCAAACTCTTTATTATCAGGAACAGTCACCTCTAAGGGATTCATTGAGTGATTCGACTCCTCTATCCGATTCCCATCCCCTTTAAAAACCTTATCCCTTCAACAAGCTCTTCTCTGCTCACCTTGGGATGTACCTCAACGATTTTTATTGTTTTTGGGGTAAGGTACTTCTTTATCAATTGAAAATCAAATTCTCCGTTGCCAGGTGCATAGTGGTCATCATAACCTTTAATGTCATGAATATGTATTCCGAGAAGCTTCGAAGAGTAGGATGCTAAAAGCTCTTCATGGCTGAGTATCCCGAATTTTTCTTGCACATCCGCATGTCCAACATCATGCCAGTATCGGATATGGCTTCCTTGAAATTCTCTTAATATCATGCCTATCTCTTCAGAGTTTGGAATCTCATGATAATGATACCTATTCTCAACTCCAATGTATACATCCAATTTCTCAGCCTCTTTGTTCAGCTTCTCCAAACTGAAGAACACGGAATCCAGATTCTTCTGTCTGGCCTTTTTTCTCAAGACCAACTGCTCCTCAATAAAACTTCTCCCAAGCGGCGTATCAATCTCACCTCGGTCGTACAACTCAAAAAACATATCTTTTTTATGATCCATATTCACATGACCCACATGGAATATCACCGCTTGGACTTCATGTTCATGAGCCAGTTGTATGGTTTTTAAAGAATATTTTATGGCACGCAATCTTTCCTCTTTATCATGTGATGAAAGCAGAAAGATGTTAGCACTCGCCTTGGCCCGCGGGATAGAATCAGGGATAGGACAGAAATTATGAATACTCAATACTGAGACTGACTGCCTCTTCATTTCATGGATCATCTCTCTTAAAATGTCAGAACTGATCCTGTACTCTAGTTCTAATGCATCTGCCCCTAAATTTACCACGTTTTCCAACAACTCTTTGCCGCTTTCCACTTCTGCCGATTTCCATGCTGTTGATAATCCTAGCATCCTGACATGTTCTCCTACTCTTATGATAATTCTGAATTAATCGATTCAAGGTTCCCGGTTTATTATTCTGTTTACGTTGAAAAAATTTCTCGTTGTCAATATTCCATGAATGGCTTAGAAAAAAAGTACGATCAACAACATTGAACACAAACTCTAGCGAATTCTATAAAAAAGATATGTCTGTGTCCACTCCTTTTTTAAACTGCAGTCATTCACGAGATCAGATGTCAGAACAGGTAAAAAGATCTGATCCCTGATACCTGACAACTGAAACTGAAGTTTGAGATAAATTCAAAGTCTGAACGAGTTCTGTCTATTGTTGGAATCCGGCATAGAGCAATTTTTGTGCCAAAATGTTTACCAATTGGACGAAAGGAGATTTTTTAAATTGCGATAAGACAATGAGTATGATATCATGGCATCTAAGTTTGAGAGGAGCAGGAGGATAAATATGGAAAAGGAGCTTGAAGTTCTGACAGTTACAAAGCTGCGTGAAGAGGCAAAAAAGTATCCCGAAATAACCGGTGTTCATGCCATGAAAAAAAATGAGCTTATTGAAGCCATAATGAAGGCCTCTGGACAACAAGTGAAAAGCAAGAAGAAAACGGAAGAAGGATTGGCGGACCAAAAATCAAAGCTGAAGAAAGAGTTGAAAGCCTTAAAGATTCAAAGAGAACATGCCCTGGAAAACAGGGACAGGAAAACCTTGAAGAGTACGAGGATCAGAATAAAGAGAATAAAGAGGAAGACCAGAAGAATAGAATGTATATTGAGCAGGAGTTCCTAGATGAAGACGAAACTGATCTTTGTTACTGGTGGAGTCCTCTCGTCTTTGGGCAAAGGTCTAGCAGCAGCTTCAATCGGAGCGCTTCTGGAATGCAGGGGATTAAAGGTTACCATACAGAAACTCGACCCTTACATAAACGTAGATCCCGGGACAATGAACCCATTTCAACATGGTGAAGTTTTCGTCACCGATGATGGTGCCGAAACAGATTTGGACATGGGGCACTATGAAAGATACACCATGGCCAAATTGAGTAAAAAGAACAATTTCACCACGGGTCAAATCTATGAGTCCGTAATTGCCAAAGAGAGAAGAGGAGACTATCTTGGGAAAACCGTCCAAGTGATACCTCATATTACAGACGAGATAAAAGAGAATATACTGATGGTTGCCAATGATGTTGATGTTGTCATCATTGAGATAGGAGGTACAGTCGGAGATATAGAAAGCCAACCTTTTCTCGAGGCTATACGGCAATTCAAAACTGATGTGGGAAGGGAAAATGTCCTTTATGTTCACTTGACATTGGTTCCGTTTATTCCCACAGCCGGTCAACTGAAGACAAAACCCACTCAGCATAGTGTGAAAATGCTCCAAGAAGTGGGTATTCAACCAGACATCCTCCTCTGCCGAACCGATCGCCTCCTCACCTCCGAGATAAAATCCAAGATCGCATTATTTTGCAACGTGGATAAAGATGCAGTAATTACTGCAAAAGACGTGGATACCATCTATGAAGTCCCTCTGGTCTTCCATAGCGAGGGTCTTGACGAGAAGATCGTTGAGATGCTGCACATGTGGACCAGAGCGCCGATTTTGGACAAATGGGAAGAAATAGTCACAAAGACAAAGAATCCAAGCAAACAAACTGAGATAGCAATAGTAGGAAAATACGTGAGCTTAAAAGACTCTTACAAAAGCCTTAATGAAGCTCTCGTTCACGGTGGGATTTCCAATAACTGCAAAGTTGATTTGAGATATGTGGATTCAGAAGACATTGAAAGGGAAGGAGCAGAAAAATTATTGGCCGATGTAAATGGAATTTTAGTGCCCGGAGGATTTGGTGATCGAGGCATTGAGGGAAAGATAGATGCCATACGGTATGCACGGGAGAACAAAATCCCCTTTTTGGGAATCTGTTTAGGCATGCAGTTGGCTGCTGTTGAATTTGCCAGGAATGTCTGCGGAATGAAAGGAGCACATACTTCTGAGTTTGACAATGATACGCCTTATCCCATCATATATCTCTTGAAAGAATGGGTTGACCACAAGAGTGATACGGTCCAACGACGCGACGAGAATACGGCATTGGGTGGCACAATGAGATTAGGGGCCTATCCGTGTCAATTGGAAAAGGATTCATTCGCATACAGAGCGTATAAACAGGAACTCATCTCTGAGAGACATAGACACAGGTATGAATTCAACAATAAGCACAAGGAGGAGTTGACAAAGAAAGGGCTCAGGATCAGTGGTATTTCCCCTGATGGAGAACTCGTTGAGATAATAGAGGTTGAGTCTCATCCCTGGTTTTTGGGTTGTCAATTTCATCCGGAGTTTAAATCACGGCCCATGGACCCTCATCCGCTCTTTAGAGACTTTATTAAAGCATCACTTTTAAACCGATAGATTGTTCTATTACTCAATCTAAGGTGTATGAGTAAAAGTTGAGTAAATGGCTGTGGCGCTCTGCTTCAATGTTATGCATGAAAGAAACTTGCTGTGAACTTCAAGTTTCTTAGTCGCCTTTTGAAAGGAGTCGCTTCAACGACAGCTTTCTATTTCATAACACTCAATTAATGCCGGCATGAAAGGTTAATGTTGACAAAAGTCGTTGATATTTATACCCCAATAAGCGGGAACACTGTAAAAATCGGTGGAGGCAATCCTGTTGTCTTAATCGCAGGTCCATGTGTAATAGAAGATCACGAAAAGACCATTCATACAGCACGAAGGTTAAAGGAGATCTCCTCTCTGTTTTCTGTCCCGTTGATATTCAAGTCTTCTTATGATAAAGCAAATAGAACTTCCCTCCATTCATACAGAGGGCCTGGATTAGAGGATGGGCTTAAGACACTCCGTGATGTACGAGAAAAAGTGGGAATCCCTGTCACATCGGATGTCCACCGTTTTGAAGAGATCAACCTGGCTGCTCACGTTCTGGACCTTATTCAGGTGCCTGCCTTTCTTTGTAGACAAACGGATCTGATTATAGAGATTGCAAAGACAAAAAAAGCTGTAAACATTAAAAAAGGTCAGTTTTTAGCACCTTGGGATATGGAAAATGTTGTTGAAAAAGTTGAATCATGCGGTAATCAAAGGATCCTATTAACTGAACGAGGTTCTAATTTCGGGTACAATAACCTGGTGGTAGACATGCGTTCTTTGGCAATTATGAGAGGTTTAGGGTACCCTGTCGTTTTTGATGCCACTCACAGTGTTCAACTCCCAGGAGGAAAAGGTACGGCGTCCGGTGGACAGAGGGAGTTTGTACCCCAGCTCTCAAGAGCTGCCATTGCATTTGGAATCGATGCCATATTTATGGAGGTCCATGAAAATCCTGATCAAGCGCTGTGCGATGGCCCGAATTCCATAAGTTTAGACTCTCTTCCTGATTTACTAAAGCAAATCAGGAAGATTGACGATATTGTTAAAGAAGGTATGACCCATTAGTGCCGTGTCATGTATAAAATGTCACTGTATTTTAACTTGCTTTTTGAAATGTAATCGTATTGAGTCTTAAAGTGACAAAGACACAGAGGCACAAAGGGTTAAGTAATCCAACTCAGGCAGTTTTATATACCAGGGCATTGCCCATTCTATTTTACATTTTGTGCCTTTGGGCCTGAATCAAATAGCTGAAAACAAGGTCAAATACAAACAGGATGAATACAGTTGAAGAGAACATAGTTGAAAAGGCAAAAGATATCAGACTCCTCTTATTGGATGCTGATGGTGTTTTGACCGACGGGAAGATACTATACGATGATACAGGCAGGGAACTCAAAAGATTTGACATCAGAGATGGACATGGCATAAAGTTATTAATGAGAGCAGGCATTGAGGTGGGGATTATTACGGGAAGAGAGTCCAAAGCTCTAGAGTTTCGTGCCAGGGAATTGGGCATATCTATTCTGTATCAAAAGATATATGACAAGATGAAGGTCTATAAAGAGATACTGAATGAAAAGGAATTGACTCATAAACAGATTTGCTACGTAGGCGACGATCTTGTGGATGTGCCTCTTTTGAAAAGAGTCGGCTTTTCAGTGGCAGTTCCCGACGGATCTGAATACGCCAAAGAGACAGCCCATTATATCACTCTCAACAACGGAGGAAATGGAGCGGTTCGGGAAGTGTGTGAAATAATCTTGAAAGCTCAAGATAAATGGAATACACTCACACAAAGATACTTCCAATGAAATAAAAACAGCGCCATCCTGAAATATGAAAAAAACAAGACTCTTTCTCATCTCTTTGGTTATATTGATAGTCTTCAGTGTTTCAGTGATATTTTTCACCAATTATAAAAAAGAAGGCATTCAAGAAGAGAATCTCGATATTGTTACTCATGAAGCCGATATGGTCATCGAGAACATCCATTATACAAACACTAAAATGGGTGTTACCGAATGGGAACTCGATGCAAGTTCCGGGGAATACTTTGGGGACGACAAATTGGCAATTTTCAAGGATGTAATGGTCAAGTTGTACTTTAAAGATGACAATACTCTTCTGTTAACAGGGGATAAAGGGGAAGTTGCAACCGACACAAAAAATATTGAGTTATGGGGTAACGTCGTGGCAACTTCCGATAATGGATATGAATTCCATACCCAGTCATTGAAGTATGACTCAAAAGAAAGAAAGCTATTTACCCCCGACAAGATTATGTTCAAGGGGCATGGGATGGAACTTCAGGGGACAGGAATAACCGTGGATATTGACAGAGAAAGGTTTTTTGTGTTACACAACGTTTCATCGGTGCTCGAGAATGTAAAAGTAGATTGATTGTATTTATGTTTTGAGGTATCATGGAATTATTGATCCTGAAAAGAGGATTGGTCATAGCGACATCAATAGCGTGTCTCTTTTCCTTGAGTGTCATTCCGTCGCTCGCCTCTGAAACCCCTTCCCAGTCAAAGACAAAGAACTCGAAAGACAGGTTTCAACTGGAAGGGACCAATCAACCCATAACAATCACATCTGAACATTTCGAAGGGGACAATAAAAATAATAAAGCACTCTTCAGCGGAAATGTGGTTGCCAGACGTGGTGATATCACAATCTCTTGTGAGAAGATATCCATAATTTATGACGAAAATGTGAAAACAGCAAAAAAGATCATTGCTGAAGGGCAGGTAAGGATCACCCAAGGAGAGAGAATAGCCACAGGAGAACGAGCGGTTTTCAACAATTCTGAGGAGAAGATCACACTCACAGGAAGACCTCAGCTCCGTGAAGGGGATAACACCATCGAGGGAGGAAAGATA
>JAXHSZ010000464.1:0-5632 GCA_034190725.1 Thermodesulfobacteriota bacterium | reverse complement strand
GCCATTATTCCCAGGATTGACGATCTGATTCACCTGGGGATCAATACCATTGAGCTTATGCCTGTGGCACAGTTTCCGGGAGAGAGGAACTGGGGGTCTGATGGAGTCTATCCCTTTGCCGTACAGAATTCATATGGAGGTCCAAATGGTCTCAAACGCCTGGTCAATGAATGCCATCAGAGAGGCATGGCAGTCATACTGGATGTTGTCTACAATCACCTGGGGCCGGAAGGAAACTATCTTTGGGATTTTGGACCGTACTTTACCGACCAATACAAGACTCCATGGGGAAGTGCAATCAATTTTGATGATGCCTATAGTGATGGAGTGAGGAATTTCTTCACAGAGAACGCACTTCACTGGTTTTTGAATTATCATCTGGATGGTCTCCGCCTGGATGCTGTTCACGGGATTGTAGACATAAGCGCAAGGCCTTTCCTACAGGAGCTTGGAGAACAGGTGGCTGATTACTCAATGAAGGCGGGTCGCCGTTTTTCTCTCATAGCGGAGAGCAACCTCAACGATTCAAAGGTCATTAAGCCAAAAGAATTGGGAGGATACGGATTGGATGCGCAATGGTGTGATGACTTTCACCACTCCCTCCATACGCTGGTAACGGGAGAGGCCAGTGGGTATTATATAGATTTTGGAAGGATCGACCATCTTGCAAAGTCCATGAATGAAGGATTCGTCTATTCCGGACAATTTTCCCGCTTCAGAAAGCGAAATTATGGAAACTCATCACGAGAGAGACCGGCAAATCAGTTTGTGGTCTTCTCCCAGAACCACGATCAGATCGGAAACAGGATGCTTGGAGAGAGGATGCCCACACTCACATCCTTTGAAGGTCTCAAGCTTGCCGCCGGGGCCACTTTTCTTTCACCGTATATTCCCCTGTTATTCATGGGTGAAGAGTACGGTGAGGAAACCCCATTTCTCTACTTTATCAGCCATTCGGATTCTGATGTAATTGAAGCTGTGAGAGAGGGAAGGAAAGAAGAGTTCAAAGATTTCTTGTGGAAGGAAGACCCTCCTGACCCACAGAGTATCAACACTTTTCTTCAGTCGAAGATCAATTGGGAGAAGAGAAACAAAGGCATCCATTCGATCTTACTTGAATTCTACAGAAAATTGATTCAAATGAGAAAAGCGATTCCTGCTCTGTCAAGGCTCGATAAGGAGAAGATGACTGTTGGGAGATCGGATGAGGAAAATGTTCTATGTATGGGACGTCAGAACAAAGACAATGAAGCGGAGATCTTGTGTCTTTTTAACTTCAACAAGAATGATGTGATCATGAAGGCATTGCCCTTTCAGTGTGAAGGAAGATGGAGAAAGATATTAGACTCCTCTGAGGAGCGCTGGCTTGGCCCAGGGGCAATCCTCCCTGATTTCACAGATCAGATGAGCAATGTCACTCTTCGCTCTCAGAGTGTTGTGGTGTATCAACGGGAGGAAATTGTGTAATGGAGAGATATATCTGTATTCACGGACATTTTTATCAACCTCCCAGGGAAAACCCTTGGCTTGAAGAGATTGAAGTACAGGATTCTTCTTACCCGTATCATGACTGGAATGAAAAGATTACAGCAGAGTGTTATGCTACCAATGCAACCTCACGCATTCTGGAGCCTGGGGGCAATATCATTGCCATCGTGAATAATTATTCCATGATGAGTTTCAACTTTGGCCCCACCCTCCTTTCGTGGATGGAGCATCATCGACCGGATGTATATGAAGCAATCCTCCAGGCGGATGTGTTGAGCATGAAGCGATTTTCCGGCCATGGTTCCGCACTGGCTCAATCTTATAACCATATGATCATGCCCCTGGCAAACAAAAGAGATAAGTACACACAGACCATATGGGGTATTCGAGACTTTCAAAAGAGGTTCAAGAGGGACCCTGAAGGAATGTGGCTTCCTGAGACTGCCGTTGATATTGAAACCCTGGAAGTGTTGGCTGAGTTGGGAATACGATTCACCATTCTGGCGCCACGACAGGCGAAAAGGGTTATGAAAGACAAAAAAGGTGCCCGGTGGCAGGATGTGAGTGGAGGCAGGATCGATCCTACCATGCCATATCTTTGTAATCTTCCTTCCGGACGAACAATCAATCTTTTTTTCTATGACGGCCCCATCTCTCAGGATATCGCCTTTGGTGGACTTCTCGAAAGCGGCGAGGCCTTTTCCAAACGTTTGATTGCGGCATTTTCCGAGGAAAGGAATTGGCCACAACTGGTTCACATCGCAACGGACGGAGAGACCTACGGACATCATCACCGATTTGGGGATATGGCGCTGGCATACTGCCTGTATCTCATTGAGAGTAAAAACCTTGCTGTGATTACCAATTACGGTGAATATCTGGAGAAGCATCCTCCCGTATATGGAGTGGAGATATTCGAAAACTCGTCCTGGAGCTGTGTCCACGGCATCGAAAGATGGCGAGATAATTGCGGATGCCATACCGGAGCTTATCCAAAGTGGAATCAGTCCTGGAGAGTGCCTTTGAGAACGGCAATGGATACATTGAGAGACAAGATCACTCCTCTTTATGAGAGGGAAGCATCGAGATATCTGAAGGACCCATGGGAAGCGAGAAATGATTATATAGATGTGATTCTGGTGAGATCAAAGGAGACCATAGAAAAGTTTTTGGACAAATATACTCAGAAGACCCTGGGACAAGAGGAAAAGATACACACATTAAAACTTCTGGAAATGCAGAGAAATGCTATGCTTTTGTATACAAGCTGTGGCTGGTTCTTCGATGAGATTTCA
Source organism: Thermodesulfobacteriota bacterium (assembly GCA_034190725.1). Taxonomy (GTDB): domain Bacteria; phylum Desulfobacterota; class UBA8473; order UBA8473; family UBA8473; genus JAXHSZ01. The sequence continues at coordinate 2,849 of JAXHSZ010000464.1, read as the reverse complement.
GGGATCGAAGCCACTCAAGTCATGCGATACGCTGCCAGGGTGATTCAGCTCGCTGAGGAACTTTTTAATCTTTCTCTTGAGAGATATTTTGTTTCTGCTCTCAGGGATGCTCCCTCCAATGTCCCGGAACTGGAAAATGGTGCCATAATCTATGAGATGTTTGTTCAACCGGTCATGCTGGATCTGATCAGGGTTGCAGCTCATTTTGCCATATCCTCCCTTTTCGAAGAATATTCTGAGACTACCCATATATACTGTTATACTGTCAAGAGAGATTCCTCTGAGGTGATTGAGGCAGGAAAATCAAGACTTACCATCGGGAAGACAAATATCATGTCTGATATAACGTGGGATGAACAGAGCATCTCTTATGCTGTACTCCATCTGGGAGATCACAATGTGAATGGAGGCTTAAGAAATTACGTGGATGATCATTCTTTCACTATTATGTCCCAGGAGATAAAAGAGTCTTTTGACAAAGGAGATGTTCCGGAGATCATACGACTTATGGACAGCCATTTTGGTGTGAATAACTATTCCATATGGCATCTCTTCAGAGATGAACAGAGAAAAGTCCTGAAAGAAATTCTCCGTTCGAATCTCGATGAGATTGAGGTTTCTTTCCGTCAAGTGTATGAAAACAATTATGCAACAATGAACTTCTTGTCTGAAGTCTCTTATCCTTTCCCTAAGTCCCTCCTTGTGGCTACGGAATTTGTGCTGAACAGAGATATGGCAAGTGTTTTTGAATCAGAAAATCCTGACTTTGAACTCCTTGAAAGACTCATTAACGAAGTTAAGAGATGGAAAATTGAGATTGACAAACCCACCCTGAGTTATGCAGCCAGTTCTATGATAAATGATCTCACTGCGAAGTTCGATGAAGACAGGGAAAATCTCTTTCTCATCCAAGAGCTGGAGCATGGTCTTCGGTTATTGCGATTACTTCCCTTGAAACTCAACCTCAACTTCGCTCAAAATGTCTACTTCCATATAGGAAATGTTCTGCACAATAAAATGAAAAAGAGAGCTGAAACATGTGATGAAGCAGCGGAGAAGTGGCTCGATGCCTTTGGCAAGCTGGGATATCATTTACAAGTAAAGGTCGCAGAGTGAGAATACCCTCATCCACATACAGGTTTCAATTCCATTCCACATTTGGATTTTCCGAAGCCACAAAGAGTTTAGAGTACCTCTCTGATCTGGGGATCTCCCACATCTATGCATCTCCTGTGTTCAAGGCGAGAAAAGGGAGCCTTCACGGCTATGACATAGTGGATCAAAATCAAATCAACCATGAATTGGGAACATGGGATGAATTTTCAGCACTTCTCAGTGCTGTGAATCATCTGAGTATGGGGTGGATTCAAGATGTTGTGCCGAACCATATGGCATATGACTATGAGAACGAGATGCTCGTGGATGTCATGGAAAATGGCCCTTGTTCAGGATATTTTTCTTTTTTTGATATTGAATGGGATCTCCCCCATCAGATTTCTCAAGGTGGACTTTTGGCGCCTTTTTTAGGTAGGTTTTATTCAGAATCCCTGGAAGACGGAGAAATCCGGCTCATGTACAACAAGAACGGGTTTACAATCCATTATTATGATCTTCAATTTCCTCTTCGTATAGAATCTTATACCAGGGTACTCACTCATGGATTTGCCAGCCTCAAGAAAAAGTTGGGTGAAGAACATCCGGATTTCATAAAGTTTTTGGGCGTCCTCTATGTCTTCAGGACTCTCCCATCTGGAGAGGAGATCAAGGAACGATGGGCTCAGATAAAGTTTGTGAAGAGGATGTTGTGGGAAGTTTACCAAAAGAATAAAGATATTCGGATTTTTATTGATGGGAATATTGATATATTCAATGGAGGAAAGGGAGATATAAAGAATTTTCAACTCCTGGACAGTCTCCTTTCGGAACAGTTCTTCAGGCTTTCTTTCTGGAAGGTGGCCAATGAGGAGGTGAACTACAGACGTTTTTTTAGTATCAATGAGCTGATCTCCTTGAGGATAGAGGATGAAGGGGTCTTCAACCATACTCACCGTTTGATCTTCCAGCTTTTGCATGAAAAGAAGATCTCCGGATTGAGAATAGATCATATTGACGGGCTCTATGACCCAAAGGAATATCTGAATAGATTGGAGGCAAGGGCAGGGGATGTCTATACAGTTGTTGAAAAAATACTCAGTTTTGGAGAAGATTTGCCCAGAAACTGGCCTGTTGAGGGAACAACAGGGTACGATTTCATGAATTATGTCACTGGAGTGTTCTGTCACAAGGAAAACCGAAGGGAATTCAGCATAAAATACACTCAGTTTACAGGTATTCGGATGCCGTATACGGATATGGTATATGAAAAGAAAGAGTTAATTACAAGCAAACATATGGCTGGTGATATTGACAATCTCGCGCAACTCATGAAACGCATCTCCAGTTCTGACAGGTACGGAAGGGATATCACTATTTATGGTCTTAAAAGAGCAATCATTGAGATTATGTTAGCCTTTCCTGTATACAGAACATATATAAGCCATGAATGCTTCAGTGAAAGGGATCAAGAATACATTAAAGAGGCTGTAAAGAAAGCTACGGAGAGAAATCCTGCCCTCTTACATGAACTCGAGTTCATCGAGAGATTTCTCCTTCTTCGGTTTGAAGAGTATCTCAGCGAAGAAGATAAAGATCAGTGGGTACATTTCGTCATGCGATTTCAACAATTTACAGGCCCACTCATGGCAAAGGGGTTTGAGGATACAACATTGTACGTGTTCAATAGACTTCTCTCTTTAAACGAAGTGGGGGGGAGTCCGGACAGGTTCGGAGTCTCCCTGGATGAATTCCAT
>JAXHSZ010000463.1:0-2412 GCA_034190725.1 Thermodesulfobacteriota bacterium | reverse complement strand
CAACTGCTAAAGTTATGGAACCCAAACGCTGTAATTGATGGTCTAATTCGCTAGCTGTATAGCAATAAATCTGTTTTTGCTGGAACTGCGATGTCACAAGCTATGGTTTTTCCTTGTCTTTGCTGAAGGAATCCATAGATGAGGTTGGTCTCATCAATCCCCCTCTTCTCAAGGAGAGGCCCCATGGGACATATCAAATTGTATGCGGTTATAAAAGGTTGCTCGCATGCAGGGAGATTGGAATGGGGAAGTTGGGATGCGGCATTGTGGATCACACCATTTCTGAGAGAGAAACTTTTTTGATTAGCCTGTACGACAACCTCTCCCACAGGCAATTTAACACCATTGAAAAAGCCATTGTCGTGAATGCGCTCCAGAATTTTCATTCTGTTGAAACCATAATCTCCACATTTCTTCCTCTTATGGCATTGAGCGCCCATCATTCCGTGTTGAATCGAATCAAACCGTTGATACATCTGGATAAAGAGTTCAAAGATGCGGTTGCTGAGGGCAGCCTGGACGAGAGGGCGGCTGTGAAGCTTCTCAGTTTTTCTCATGACGAGAGGAAAATCCTTTTCGGTCTTCTCTTGAGATTGCGATTCGGCAAAAACAAGCAGAATGAAATCATTGATACGATCCATGATATTGTCAAGAGAGATGGATGCCCTGTCTCTGAGGTCCTGGATTCAAAGGAATTGCGCAAAGTATTGGATGATCCAAATCTGAACATTCCTCAGAAAGGTGAAAGAGTGCGAAATTTCCTCAGAAAATTAAGATATCCCAGGATCACCCAAGCTGAGGAGGGTTTTATGGAGATGAAGAGAGGCCTGAATTTGGGGGAGAATATCAAACTGATTCATCCCCCATTTTTCGAGGGGGAAAAATGGAGAATAGAATTCCAATTCAGCACAACAGGTGAACTCAAGGAAAACATTGAAAAACTCGGTTCTGTGGCCAATGAGATTGAGTTCACAAAAACAGTAAACGGTGGAGGGAGATGATAAGGTATACCCCCGCAAGGGTCATCATCCACAATGCTGTGAGGGATTCGGTTCTTACCGGGAACCTTCTTGAAAACCTTTCAGAAGTCCCGGTTGAGTATGTGGACAACCCCGCTCAAGTGATCGACGCTATTAAAAAGGAGAGAGATCCTTTCAAAATCGGCAAAAAGACGCTCTTGCTCACTGAAAACAGGGGCAAATTCCTCAAGTCATGTCCTGGGACGAATAACTATATATGCTGCGGGTATCAGATACTCAACTTTGCCACAAACTGCAACATGGATTGTACGTATTGTGTGCTTCAGGCCTACCTGAATAACCCACCAATGATTGTCTATGCGAATGTGGATGATATGTTCGCAGAACTCGATGAAAGGATCGATGGAGATACTGATTCTTTCTACAGAATAGGGACTGGAGAGTTCACAGACAGCCTCACGCTGGATCATCTGCTTGGTTTTACCAGGTTGATCGTACCGTATTTTGCAGAGAAGAGAAATGCCGTATTGGAGTTGAAAACGAAGACCGTGAACATTGAGAACCTCGCCGGCCTGCATCATGGAGGTAAGGTATTGACTGCATGGTCTCTCAATACGGATTCTATAGCAAAGCGCGAAGAACTCCTGGCCCCATCAATGGATCAAAGGATAGATGCAGCTTTTCAGTGTCAAAAGATGGGATATGAACTTGCTTTTCATTTCGATCCATTGATATACTATCCGGGCTGGGAAGACGGGTACCGGAGAACCCTGGACAAACTCTTTGCGAGGATCGACCCGGAGTATATCGCATGGATGAGCATGGGATGTTTCAGGTTTGTTCCTGAATTAAAACCCATTATTCAGCGACGTTTTCCTTTCAGTAAAATCATATACGAAGAGTTCATACCCGGTCTTGACGGAAAGATGAGGTACTTCAAGCCACTCCGTATGGAGATCTATTCAAAGATGCGGGAATGGTTGAGAGAATATACCTCAGATCTCTGCCTCTATCTGTGCATGGAAAGCAGTGAAGTGTGGAGAGAGGTGTTTGGAGACAATCGCGTGAAGAGCAGTGAAGATCTGGCGGCAACACTTGACAAAGCAGGAGGCGCCCAATGTCCATGAGAGAAAAAACAATCAGACCAAACTCGGATATGGCAAGTGGAAGGGTGAAGCAATATACCCTTTCAAAGGGGAGGAAGATCACCCAGATCACCACATTCTGTCCGGATATCATAGGTCCCGGACCGACCCATGTGTATGTGATTGAAGATAAAATGTTGACACTGGTGGACACGGGTATTCCGACGCACTTGGCCAAAAATTTTTTCTACTACTGGAGAAATCAGCCCATACCGCAGGATGTGAAAGACCTGCCCGACAACCACAGTGAAACTGAACTCATTACGGGGCTCAAGGAAGCGGGGTAT
>JAXHSZ010000462.1:0-4711 GCA_034190725.1 Thermodesulfobacteriota bacterium | reverse complement strand
CTCGATGAGCAATGATTTGAGTATCAGTCCATTCTTCTAAAAGCTCTTTTCCTTTAGTCAGAATTCTTACCTGTTCATCCAAGTTATATTGATACATCCAGGGTCTTTTAGCATCAAAAAGACAATTATTGGCCTTCCAGTCCTGGATTTTCTGATTATCACGTTTGTCTTCCGGCCATGCAGGGTGCGTATGAAGCTGAACATCATGATCTCTTTTCGCGATACTTTCTACAACCGATTTCATTTGAGGGAAACCGTGCAAAGAGTATTCATAAACATCAACGAAGAAAGACGCATTAATTTGATAATAATCACACAAATCCATTATTTTACTTATGCCATACTCTTCGTTTTGAATCTTCCCGGTAATCAGTAAATCAACGGGAGCTTTCGAATGGGTCCCTTCTACATCTACAGTAAGAAGTACAATCACTCGCTTTTGCCTCGACTAGGAATGAAGCACTGAAGGTGCAACAGAATCTTTGGAATGGAGCTTCATGAATTTGCCCAAAGCATCCCTTATGATCAAAAGGTCTCTTTTTGAAGGTTTCAACATATCTATTACATTGTATTTACTGGCTTTTTGTGCCAATCGAATGAGAATAATACTATTCAAAGCATATGTCATAAAGGAAACCCAAGATGCGCCAATGAGCCCATATCTCGGGATAACAATCAGGTTCATACTAATATTAAAAAGACCACAAATGAGATTACAGAATAGAATCACTTTAGGACGACCAATAGACACAAACTCGTATCCTAAAATATTTCCTATAGCTAAAGCTATTATTGCCCCAATGAGAATTTGAAAGGGAAGAACTGCATCTATAAATTCAATACCATACAAGGTGAGGATGATCGGCTTTCCTATAAGAATCAAAATGATTCCAATTGGGAAGAGTGCCCAGAAAGTCAAGCGGACACATGTGGAAATAAAAAGTCGTCGTTCCTCATCTTCTTTCTCTGTAGCAAAGGGAAAGAGAACCTGGCCGATTGTCATGGGAATAACTCTCAGATTTTCAGCAATCCCTGCTGCAATGGCATAATATCCCAGTGCTTCCACTGATAAGAATATTGATATGATAAATTGGTCTGCTTTTAAAATAAGAAACCATGCGATATTTCCCAATTGGCTTATGACACCATAGGACAACAATTTGGAGCAATCTCCAGGAATAGAAAAAGATTCGTGTTCAAATGAATGTGGTTGATGAAATATTTTCGGAAACGCAAATATACATGTAATAATAAGCCCCAGTATCGAAATCAATGCACAGATAAGAGACCAACCCACTACACCCCCATTAAAATGCCATAGTGCAAACCAATAGCACGGAATAGCAATAATTGCTGTAATAACAGAATTAAAGCTGAGCTTTTTAAATTCACGCAATGCAGAGAGAATACTCCCAATATTGTTGTTGTAGATTGTGACGGGGATTGACAGAACGACCAGAGCCATTGCAAGAGTGGGAAGTTCTATACGATTTTCATTAGGCCAAAGTTTGAAAACTGTCATTGCCACAACACAACCAAGCACTGCCGTGAATGTTGACAATAAGAATTGTGATTTTATGAGTCTTCGAAGACTCCATTTTTTGCGATTGAGATGATACACAGAAGAGGCAGATAAGCCCATGTAGGCTATCATGGTTGAAACTAGCGAGATGAGGGCTAAAAAGGCAATTTGCCCTCTCCCTGTTGGTCCCAATCCACGAGCTACTATTACACTTACGGCCAGTCCAGTGAGTAGCCCACATATTCGTGTGCCGAAAGTCCAGACAATCCCTGTAGTAAATGATTCCATTATGAATCAAATCCTTTATTGAGACATAAGATTACATACTTTCCCACTTTTTTTGGGAAATATGGACAAAGCCAAAGAAGGGGAGTTGTCACCAACGCATTAAAAATAGACTTGTTCATATAGCGATTGTTAAATATCTTTGAATAGATGAAGGATGGTTGAGGGACATTCATTCTTTTAACTTTTCCCACTTTCCATTCCTTGAGTACTCTATCTATCTCTTCTGACGACCAGTAGTGGAATTTTTTTTGAGAAGACGGCGAACAATATGGACTCTTGTCACTTGCCATGGAAAGGACACACTTTCCATTGGCTTTGAGTAACTTTTTGATTTCTGTAAGCAAAACGTGCTTGTTTAAAAACTTAAAATCGAAAGGCCCAACACACACAACTGCTTCAAAGGAGTTTTGATTAAAGGAAAAATTTAATTGTGATGGATCAATTATTACATGCCCCGTAAATTTTGGACCATATTTGCGAGCGTGTATCGCTGATTCTTTTGAGAAATCCACCCTCCATATATTCCAGCCTTTTTGAAATAAAAGTGATGAGACGCGTACTTCAGAAGCAACATCTAAAACTCTTCCATTGGGATTTCCTGGCAAACCAATAAGCCGAGTGGTCCATTCCCATTCGAGTGTACGAAGAAACCATATTGCATTCGATACGTTATCATCTTGTTTTACAAATCGAATCAAATCATCTGAAGTTTGCATACTCTGCATTTCAATTACATCAGGATGAACCTGCCTTTTACGATTGTTATATTGGCAAGTTCATCAGGGAATCAACATAATTTCCTACAATTGGTATAATACTTCCTTTTTATTATCTCTTATGGAGAGGTCTGTTCCTTTTTTTTGTTGCATCTCTAGGAGAGGGAGCATCATCACTATTCCAGCCAAAAACCAAAAAGGTTCCATGATTCGAACAATGATAAAGGTGTTACAGCCAATGGCATGGCCCAGCATTGCTCCAAGACCTGCCAGAAATCCCAAACTCAATCCTTTATGGAACCGGTCTTGGGTGTTCTTATATGTTTTTAAGGTGGTGAAAAATAATGAACAGATCAACCAAAAGAAGGTTACCAGACCCAATAGACCGGTCTCAGCCAGTACCCGGGGATACTGGGCATCCAAAAATCTATAGCCTGTAACTCCGTGTCCCAGTATTGGATGTTTTATCCAGTCCTTTGTGATGACATCTTTCCAGCTTCGGAGGCGATCAGAGGTTGAAGTGTCAATTCTGATTCCACCAAGCTCCATTTGTGTGGAGTGTTTTGGCTGGGTAAATGTAAAGGCAATCCTCTCTTTCACAGTCGGGGGCATGAGAAATATACCCAGGGTTAACAGAATAATCATCATCAGAATCAGTCCGAACTTTTTTTTTTCAATATCAGAAGTGCAAAATACAGAGGCACTATGGCTATATATGAGCTTCTTGATTGTGTGGCCAGAAAGGGAATGAATACTATAATGCCCAGAAGACCCAGAAAAATCTTATTTCTACTCGACTTTGTTGTAAGAAATAAACCGGCTACTATTGATAAAATCAAGACCAAGTACCCCCCCAAGGTGTTGGGTTCACCCGTCTCACCTTCGAAAGGGGCAGTCACCCTCCCCCCTCCCGGTATCTGAAGAATTGCAATAATGCTGACAATTGCACAGGTGATGAGCAGAGCCAGTATGAACATTCGTATTTGCTTTCTGTTTCTGATATTGTTGACTACCATAAAGTATACTATGAAATACTCTATATACTTCAGGATGAAGAAGAACCCTGTTTTGATTTCGACTCGTTCATACATCATTCCAACTACTGTTGAAATGAGGCAAACCACAACATAACATGCAATGGGTTTATTTAACGGAGTCTTTAGGAAAAGCCCAAGCTCTTTGTAAATAGCTGTCTTTGCAAACCAACTGAAACCAATTATCACCAATAAGATGTCATCTAAACGAAGTGACACTCCCCTTCCTATGTCAGCTCTTCCTGCAGTCCCTCCAAGAATGATTTCAGGTCCCAACAACATGGAGAAGATAAGAATATAAAGGGCAACTTCAGTACTTAAAAAGCTCACAACAAGTATAAGTATGCCACATCCAATCGCCAGAACAATAATGGGTTTGATCTGTACTATAACGAAGCCAATGAGGAGGGTAATAAGAACAAGGCTTGATGATAGTGCTAAGTCTCTGTGGTTAAGTCTTCTTGAGTTACCGAACATGAGAGGTTTTTCCAGAACAACACATTAAATACTCATATTTTTCTATAAAAAAATATCATCTCTCTGATATTTTGTGCTCTATGCCATCTTTCTTCAACTGTTCTGAAGTATACAAAGCCTGTTCTTTACTCGTAAATGCCCCAATCAATAGTCTGCTTGTTGACTGGGCCTTGCCGGAAATATCCAGAGTTGTATAGGGTGAATAGCCAATGGCTATCAGTTCTGATTCTTTCACCTTGAGATACTTTTCCGAATCAAAATTGTCTATTTCAATGGCATATGGTGTCTTCTTTGCCCAGGCTCCAGAAAACCTTATGGATGATCGCAACTTGATAATAAAATTCTTTGTCTCCTCCATGTTCTTGAAAGCTCCGATCTCAACTCGATAACATTCTCCTATATTATCAAGCATAACCATGGAAGAGTATGCATCAAAACCCAATTTCTTCAGGGAATTTACTACTTCAATCGCTGAATCTCTCTGTTTATAAGAGCCAACTTGAACTGTATACGGATACATAACATTCACTTCTGAATTTGCCACAAGTTTCATGTCTTTTTTATCTATTTCATTTCTTATGAGTTCATAATAATCGTTCTTTAAGCCTGCCTCTGGAGACTTTGGTGATCTCAGTCCTGTTTGCCAGAATAATCCACCCGCCAAAAAAGATACA
>JAXHSZ010000461.1:0-10148 GCA_034190725.1 Thermodesulfobacteriota bacterium | reverse complement strand
TGATGAGAATTCCCTTTTAAGGCCGGATTCAGCAGTCTTGGAAAGAAAACCAGACTCATCCATGGTTGCAATCCAAGCGTGATTGTAATGCCCGCTTTCCACAAGCGTATCACAGGTTTCTTTCAACAATACATGGACATCTCTTTCGCTGATGATGAGTTTGTTGATCTTTCGTATGATGAGCAGCAATAGGTTAAGATGGTTTATCTTCTCTTCGTCATTTCTAAGCTTCATGGTCAATTCTCTGTAATGAACACCCAGCTTTTATCAGCCAATGCAGGTACGGAACAAGATTATTATGATATAAAATTTTTTATAAAAGGGGATCTATCTGAAATAAGAGATACAAAAAGTAAGAATTATTAACATGAATCAGAATGGTTAACAATAAGATACTCACATCTCAGTTATTGAAACAATGAAAAATTTAAAAATATTCTATCAAAAAATGAATTTCAATCTTAACAAATGATTTGTTTTTTGTAAAATAGTTTTCACACTGCTGAATTCCTCGTCATTTGTGTTCAATGATTTATTGGCTAAAAAAGTTTCAAGTACACTTAGAATGAATCTTGATAGTCAAAAGTTCTCGTTTTCTTTGACAATTTATTGGGATTTTTGAATTTGAACGGCTGGAAACATTCGATGTTAGGAGATTGGTGTTTGAGGGAGGGTAATTATTTATTGGTGTACATCTGGCATGAGTATAAGCTTACAGGGCGAAAGTCCCCTGTATATGGACCCTGTTCACATGTTTAACACATTAACTAAAGTGTTCGCCGAAGGCAAGAGCTCAGGAGATAAGAGAACCGCTGCACGTATGTCTAGGAAAGCCTATAGCTACAAAGAGTGGTGGCAAGGGAAATGTAATAAAAAGCGTGAATGAAAAACAAATAACGAGGAATATTGATATCAGCTCTTGTCATCCGGCGCGCTTTTATTGTTAGACAACAGTACTTTCCTCTTTAATCCAAGTTGATACTGGCCTTTAAGGCGAAATCGTTGATTATTGCCTTTAAAATATTTGCTTTTGATTTCATATCAGATGTATTTATTTTTTCACTTACAAATTTCTCTTTTGCTTCTTTTATTGCTTTATTGATCAAGTCAATGGACATTCTTGAGCAAATTTTACAATAAAAGCTCATTGATCGACCTTCATTATAATTTTGGAGTAATTCCTCTAATAATGCCTGTCTTTCTTTTTGTTCGCTAAACCAACTTTCTAAACCGGATTCTTTGATTTGACGTAAATTATCAGCAGCCGGAATCCACTCTACAACCTTTCTTCTCAGGAAGATTGCGCAATTAAACATTTCACTGCATTCGGTGCAACTCTCAAATCCGTGCTTCTTTACACAGCAATTCCAAATACTGCACCAGGAGTGTTGTTCTCCCAATCTACAACCAATACATCTGCTTGGTGCTTTTGACTGATACTTGTTACATAATCCACAATATAATCCGCAGCACCCAATGAGATTCTGTGCTTCGTTATTTTTCATTTTTTTATTGATTGCCTATAAATAAAACTTGTCTCACGAGGAGTTACATTGCGAGCGGAAGGAATTATTGTGATAAAGGTAAGACAATTACATCGGCAAGACGTTTTCCGGCTTCAGAACGTGTGTATACTTTATCATATCTCATTCTAAAATTGGTATTGATTTAGTGTTATGAAAGAGAAAGCTGTCAGCACACTTCTACGGTGGTCAAATTTTCCATCTCCTTACAGCCCCTGAAACCTGAAACCTCCTCATCAGAACCCGAATCTCAAAATAATTCGCATCTCCCTTATAAACCGTTTTCTATTCTCTCCCTTTTGTTAATTTCACCGCATCTTCCAACCTCAATGACTTTGAATAGAGAGCCCTTCCAACGATTATCCCTATTACTCCATCTTTCTCTATGAGTATCATATTCTCTATATCTGTAATCGTATTTACTCCGCCGGAGGCAATGACGGGCACACTTACAGATCGAGCCAGTTCCTGGGTTCTTTGTATGTTTGGGCCTGTTTGCATGCCGTCCCGCTTGATGTCGGTAAATACAAAGGCTGCAACCCCGAATTCCTCCATCTCTTTTCCAATGTCTACAGCTTTCTTTCCAGTGATTTCGGTCCATCCTCTCACAGCAATCAATCCATCCTTTGCATCGATCCCAACCACAATTCCACCAGGATGCTGTGTACATGCTTCTTTTACAAGCTCCGGTTTCTCAAGGGCCACGGTGCCCAGTATAACCCTATTGATACCCATCTCCATGTATTGATCGATGGTTGCCAGGTCTCTGATTCCACCCCCAAGCTGGATTGGAACCTTTACGGTTCTGAGAATCTCCTCAATTTTCTCCTTGTTCCTGGGACTTCCCGCAAAGGAACCGTCAAGGTCAACCACGTGGATCAACTCTGCACCCTTGTCTTCCCACTTTTTGGCAACCTCCGCAGGATCATCAGAAAATATTGTAGATCTGTTCATGTCACCCTGGAGGAGGCGAACGCATTTTCCTTGTTTGAGATCAATTGCCGGTATAACAATCATGGAAATGAATATACCTTCCTTTCTTTATAACAGTTCATGAATTCAGTAGGGGCACGGTGCACCGTGCCCTAATAGCTCGTGAACAGTTCCCTTCTCACCTATAACGCACCTTTGGTGGACAGGACCCCTTTTATTCTTTCATCAATGCTTGAAGCTCTATCCAGAGCCTTTCCAAAAGCCTTGAAAATTGCTTCGATTATGTGATGTGTATTTCTTCCGTACATACAGTTGATGTGCAGAGTTATGCCCGCACTGCTGCTGAGTGCCCTGAAGAATTCCCACACTAATTCCACATCAAATTCACCGGTCTTGCCCTTCTTCAGTTTCACGTTATACACAAGAAAAGGCCTGTCACAAATATCCAGTACAACCGAGGCCATGGCCTCAGTCATGGGTACGGTTGCCTCACCATATCTGATGATTCTGGATTTATCTCCCAATGCCTGTTTCAATGCATCACCGAAGCATATACCAACATCTTCAACTGTGTGATGGAAATCCACATGTGTATCTCCTGTGGCTTTGATCTGCAAGTTAAAAAGACCGTGTTTCGCAAAGAGTGATAGCATGTGATCGAGAAAAGGAACACCGGTATCGATGTCAAACTTACCGGAACCATCTATATTCAGTTCCAGTTTGATGTCTGTCTCCGTGGTTTTTCTTTTGATCGTAGCTTTTCTTTCCATGATGAGTCCTCTGTGTGTATTATTTTTCTATAATCATGAAAAATGGTTGATCTTGCGTTATTGCCCCGGTAAAATATCAACACAGCATCTTTGTGTCAAGGGATTTGTACATGCCTGCATAGGTCTGACAATGCTGGGGCTATCTTTTTCACTTCCATGTAAGGGGGCTGAGGTGGCTGTTCGTATCGTTATTGACGGATACAATCTGATCAAACAATCTCCTGAATTGAGCAGACTCGACCGCTTAGATATAGAAAAGGGTCGGCATGGGCTGCTCAATAAGCTTGCAGCTTACAAGAAGATAAAAAGGCATAGGATTACTGTTGTCTTTGACGGCTGTAAAGGCGGAGGATTCACACAGGAAAGAACAAAAGAGAAGGGCATAGATATTGTCTTTTCAAAACAAGGTGAGGAAGCGGATGACGTGATAAAGAGGATTGTTGCAATCGAGAGGGAGAATGTCCTTGTGGTCACCTCTGACCGAGAGATAGCCGAGTTTTCTGAGAAACGAGGGGCTGCAGTTGTACCCTCCGGTGAATTTGAGATGAAGATGGAACTCGCAGTTTTTTCTGAAGACAAGGGTGAAGATGAGACTTTGTATGATGAATCCCTGGATCGTCCGATCCATACGAAAAAGAAGGGGCCTTCAAAGAGATTGTCAAGGTCGAAACGTCGATATAACACAAAGATTAGAAAGCTGTGAGAGAGTACGAGAAAGAAAAACGCCCCCTGCAAAGCTGGGGGCATTTCTCTTTTTGTATTCCTGAGTATGTTTGGGATCTATTTATAATCCCATCTCTTTTGCCACCTGTTCCAGATGATGGTTTGTGTCACCCAGCATGAGTTCAGCAGCTTTTGCCCTCCGATAATAAAGACCGATATCGCCTTCTCTGGTGGTCCCGATACCTCCGTGAATCTGAATCCCCCTTTCGGTTACGAACTTGTATCCCTCATTGATCCAGTTCTTGGCTGCGGACACCTTCTTGGAGCAAGGGATATTCTCCCCCACCATCCAGGAAGCTTCGTACAAGATATTTTTTGATGTATCTACCTTGATCCACATATTTGCCAGGAAATGCTGAATAGCTTGGTACTTGCCAATGGGATTTCCATACTGTACCCTCTCTTTTGCATAGGCATTGGTCATTTCCAGGGATGCCTCCATGCCACCGACCATCTCGGCACATTTAGCCATAATGGCCTTTTCCGATGACTTCTTGAGTACATCCCAACCGTTTCCAGCATTACCGAGAACAGCATCTTTTGATACTGTCACATTGTCCAAGATCACTTCGCACATATTGTCGGCGCCCATTGTCGGCATCTTGGTGCATGTGATGCCTGAAGCCTTTGCATCCACAAAGAAGAGTGTGACACCCTCTTCCGGGTTTGCCGTCTCCTCAGTCCTGGTGGCAACGAGAAGACAGTCGGCTATATTGGCATCCGCGACAAAGAGTTTTGTGCCGTTTATGACGTATCCGTCATCTTTGGATGACGCGGTGACGGTTATGCCGGAGGCATTGTAGCTTGTATTGGACTCGTACAAGGCAAGGGCCATGATGATCTCACCGGCTGCTATCTTTGACAGATATTCTGTTTTCTGTTCCTCCGTTCCCCCCTCCAGAATGGTAAGACCGGAGAGGACGACCGTTGAAAAGAAAGGGCTGGGCAATATATTTCGTCCTATCTCTTCCATGAGAACAATGAGGTTCATGAAGTCTCCGCCGTAGCCCCCGTATTCTTCAGGGAAGGCGATCCCCATCCAACCCAATTCCGCCATCTTTTTCCAGATGTCCGGTGAATAACCCTCTTCACTCTCTTCTATCTTTCTCACTGTATCTTTAGGACATTCCTTTTCTGCAAAACTCTTTGCAGACGACCTGAGTATCTCTTGATCTTCATTAAAATCGAGATTCATATTTTCCTCCCTTCGTCGACAGAACGGTTTTCCTATCTAGGTAACCCCAGGCCTACCCATGCGATGAGATTTCTTTGAATCTCCGAGGTACCTGCGGCGATATTGTGTCCGAGACAGTTCTGATAATCACTCGTGAATTTTCCATTGAGCTTCGCCCATTTTGAATGCGCTACCTGGCCGTACATTCCCATGATCTCACAACCCAGATAAGTCAGCCGCTGGGCCAGTTCCGATCCGAATACCTTTGCAGCCGAAGCGGCGGATGCCACCATGAAGAGACCTCCTTTTTGCTGCATCCAGGCTATCTTATACGCCAGGGCCCGTCCGATTTCCAACTCTGTTGAAAGCTCAGCCAACTTATTCCGTATCACCTGATTTTCCGACAAAGGTTTTCCGTCTCTTTTGACTTCCTTCGTAAACTGAACCAGCTCTTCAAGGGTTCTCATATTTTCAGAGAAAACACCCACACTGGACCTTTCAAAGTTCATACTCTGCCGTGTAATCGCCCAACCCTCATTCTCATTGCCTATCCGGTTTGCAATAGGTACTCGCACGTCATCAAAAAAGACCTCGTTGAACATATGAGTACGATCCATATTTTCAATAGGTCTGATGGTTATACCGGGGGTTTTCATATCGAGAAGCAAATATGTCAGTCCCTTGCCTCTCTTTTCATTCGGGTTTGTCCTCACTAGAGTGAACATCATATCCGCCCTGTGGGCGCCGCTGGTCCATATCTTCTGGCCGTTGATTATGTAGTCATCCCCGTCCTGTACAGCCTTGGTTGTTAAGCTGGCCAGATCGGACCCTGCATTCGGTTCGCTCCAGCCCTGGCAGTACATCACTTCCGCCTTTGCGATGGGAGGCAAAAATCTTTCTTTCTGTTCTTCACTTGCCGCAACAAGGAGGGTAGGGGCCACGATCCCTATGCCGAATATATCCACACCGGGAGCCTTGTGATAGCCTCTTACCTCACTGAATATGACCTGATCGATTACCGATGCTTCCTGACCGCCGTACTTTTTGGGCCATGCCAGAGAAAGCCAGCCCCTCTCTCCCAATTTTCGAGCCATGGAACGGTGAAACTCCCATCCTTCATCATGGGAAAGCATCGCCTCCAGACCACCAGTCTGGTAAATCGGTGGAGCTTTCTTCATCTCTTCAGAGAAGAATGTTTCGAACTCCCGTTTCAACTTTTCCTGTTCCGGTGTAAAATTAAAGTCCATTGAAATCCTCCTTTCTAAACGTTTTCGTTTCTCAAGGTGCGTCAAGAAGATCTGGTATCAGTACAGAATATGGACCAGAATGATATGTGAAAAAAGGGTGGCTATGTCTAGGATGACAGAACCTTTTCCCTTAACGGGCCCATTGTTTCCTCAGCCTCTTTTACTATACGCTCGATGAGTTCCTGACAGGTGGGGATGTCGTTAATAAGCCCTGCTACCTGTCCACAACCTATGGAACCCTGGTCCAAATCACCTTCCAAAAAGGCCTTTCTGAACCTGCCTCTTGCATGCTGCATCATCTCCCAGGGGGAGGCCTTCTTCTCTTTCATCTCCAAGAGACTCTCGGCAAATTTGTTTCTCAGTACTCTGCAACGCACACCAGTGAGGTTGTCGGTAACAACCGTGTCTTCCTCGGTGACACGAACCACCCATTCCTTGGCATGAACAGGGATAGGACATTCCTGAGTGACCAGGAATCTGCTCCCCATGGAGATGCCTTCAGCTCCCAGGGCAAGGGCTGCAACAAGTCCCCTTCCATCTCCGAATCCGCCGGCAGCCACCACAGGTATCTTTACCTTTTCCACGGCTATTGGCACCAGGAGGGAACTGGCAACGAACCCAGTGTGCCCGCCCCCTTCAGTTCCCTGAACGATAACAGCGTGGGCACCATCCCTCTCTGCCTTGACTGCATGTCTTACAGCACCCATTGTGGGTAAATTGATTATGCCATGAGGTTTTGTCCTTTCAATAATTCTCTTGGGATTCCCTTTACCGTAACTGGCAATTGGCACTTTTTGTTCGATGATCACATCCAGCAGTTGCTCCAGTTCCGGGTTTTCTGGCATGAAGTTCACTGCAAAAGGTTTTGAGGTAAGATTCTTCACTTCTTTTATGTTTTCTTTCAGCTCATCAGGCCGCATAAAGGAAGCGCCCAGTATCCCAAGCCCACCCGCATTGGAAACCGCAGCAACGAGAGGTGGAAGGGAAACCCATGCCATAGCCCCTTGAATTATTGGATATTTTATTCCTAAGAGTTCTGTTATCCTTGTTTTCATCATTCTCTCCTGAATATTACATGCCCATCTGCTGTGCAACTATCTCACGGTGAAAAGTACTGTCCCCATAGAGAAGTTCCCAACTCTTTGCATTTTTATAATAAAGGTGTAAGTCATGTTCTTCAGTAAAACCGATGGCTCCGTGGATCTGTTGCCCCTTTGCAGTAACCCTCTTGAAAGCATCACTACACCAAGCCTTGGCCATAGCAACCTCTTTAGCACACGGATACCCACAACTGAGCATCCAGGCTGCCTGGTAGGTGATGTACCGGCATGCATCCACATCCGTAACCATATCAGAACAGAAATGCTGAACCGCCTGGAGAGTGCCTATGGGCCTTCCAAACTGTTCCCTTTCTTTTGCATAATTTATGGCTATTTCAAGAGCCTGTTGAGCCCCCCCCACCATCTCGGCGCATTTGGCCACAATGACCTTGGGCCAAACTTTTTCGATGATCGGCCATCCTCGATTAAGATCTCCCAGGACACTCTCATAGGAGACTTCCACCTGATCCAATGTCACCTCAAATTCTTTTTCTCCTGCGATCGTTATAAGGGGTGTATAGGTTATTCCGGGAGTCTTAGAATCGACAATGAACAGGGTAATTCCGTCAGGCCCAAGACCATTCCCTGTTCTGGCAACAATGACGATATGGTCTGCCACATGGGCATACGGTACAAAGAGTTTGGTTCCGTTTATAATATATCCCTCACCGGACTTTGCGGCTGTTGACTCAATACCATCCGAAGAGTATTTCCCATTTGGCTCCGTTATGGCAAGGGTAAATAGGACATCGCCCTGGATTACCTTCGGGAGAAATGTATCTTTTTGTTTTTCGTTCCCTCCCTCTAAAAGTGCCAAACCGCCAAGGATTACCGATGAGAAAAAGGGGCTTATCAGAGATGCCTTGCCCATTTCCTCAAGGAGTACCGTTATGTCCAAAAAACTCCCTTCCATACCACCATATGGTTCGGGAAAGATGAGCCCCATCCATCCGAGGTCAGCCATCTTTTTCCACATGTCAATGGAATATCCCCTCTCATCTTTTATCGTTTCCTTTACGAAAGAAGGGGGGCATTCTTTTGTCAAGAAATCATGTGCCGTCTTTTTGAGCATCTCCTGCTCTTCACTGAGACTGAAATCCATTATTCCCTCCTTTTGGATTGTCAAGTGTCATCTGAATTTCGTCGTTAGATAGCGTGTCCATCCACAAATATGGATGGATATGAAATGCTTCTTATGATTTCATTTTGGCAACAGGCAACCCAAGCCCTCTGGTAGCCACAATGTTTTTCAATACTTCCAGGCTTCCTCCCTGAATGGTATACGAGACGGCCCAGAGATAGGAATCAGGTGCTTCCCCGTTCAGGGGTGCCCATTTTGAGCCCGGCATCAATCGTCCACCGAGTCCAAGGATGCGAGTAGCAGCATCACTCAGGCGTTGCTCGTATTGTGTGCAGTATGCCTTACACAGAGCGGCCTCCCGGTTAGGGATGTGTCCCTGGGTCAATGTCCAGGCCACCTGATAGCAGAAGAGTCTCCCCACCTGATATTCTATTTCCAACTCTGCCAGGGTGTTTCTCACATGAGGATTCTTGCAGATGGATTGCCCATCCCTCTCTTCTTTCTTCACATAGTCCAGGAGATACACAAATAGCGGGTAATTCTGCATCAAACGCTCAAGGCCGGCCCTCTCGTAGTCCACTTGCGCCATCAACTGATAGAAACCGCGGTTCTTGACACCAACCAGGTTTTCCTTGGGAATCTTCACATCATCAAAGAAGACTTCATTGAAAGAATGAACGCCTGCTATATTTATTATGGGCCGTACCGTTACTCCAGGACTTTTCAGGTCAACTATGAACTCGCTTATACCTTTGTGTTTGGGAGCTTCCAGATCGGTTCTTGCAATCATCCAAATATAATCTGCTCGATGGGCGCCGGTGGTCCAGACCTTCTGGCCATTCATCACAAAACAATCTTCTTCTTCCTTTGCAAATGTTTTCACAGAGACCAAGTCTGAACCGGCATTGGGCTCACTGAGGCCTATAGCAAAGGCAATATCTGCATTTATAATCTTGGGGAGGTATTCCTTCTTTTGTTCTTCATTGCCAAAATGCATTATCGCCGGGCCCACTTGTCTGTCACCCAAAAAGTGAAATCCTATGGGTGCCTGATATGTAAGCATCTCCTCCATGAGTATGGCACGATCAATATATGTGTGTCCCTTTCCTCCGTATTCACCGGGCCAGGTCATCCCTATCCAACCCTTATTGGACATCTCTTTGGAGAATTCTTGAGAATAGCTTTCAATCCAACCGTTGCTTGTCACCTGAAAGTCGCCGATTTTGAGTCTTTCTTCCAGAAAATCTCGGACCTTTTGCCTGAGTTTATCTTGCTCCTCTGTAAAGCCGAAATCCATCACACACCTCCTCATTTAACGCACGATTCCCAAGCATGAATTCGTGTCCATCCAGAATGGCTATTTTCCCCAATCTCTGCGTCAGACTCAGATGTAAGGGCACGTAGCAATGTGCCCTTACTACTTCAATGTATTCCTGCGGTTAAAATATTCGTCTTCCTTGACCTTACAGAAAATATCTCTTTTAAAGCTGAAGCAAGACATAAACCCAACCGACTCCCGCTATTTTCTACTGTTTTTGAATCTTGAAACAGGTGAATCTTAAAATCGGTATCTACCGCTATGCGGGTATAAACGTTG
>JAXHSZ010000460.1:0-2017 GCA_034190725.1 Thermodesulfobacteriota bacterium | reverse complement strand
GCTGCTTGAAGGACAAATATCTTATCTCTGAACACCAACTTTTTAAAACATGCAAGGGCCAGGGGAATGGAATATCTGTCATCTTCAAAGATAGAGTTGATTTTTCTCCCATGTATCCCTCCCCCATCGTTCACCATCCTGAAGAATAACTTTAGGGCATCGGCCAGGGGAATCCATGCGTCCGCAGCAGGCCCTGTCAGATCGCCCATTAAACCTATCTTTACCGAATTATCCGTGACTCCCGGAATGTCGTTTGCATGAGAGATAGCTGGATCTTCACACAAACAGATACATATGAAAAGTACGATGGTGAAAAAGCAAACGACACAAGACAATAGTCTTCTTTTCGGACACATGATTTCACCTCTTCCTGATACATGATATGGGGGGGTATTATCTCTTTTCACTTCTCCGATGTTAATAAAAACATGCTTTTTTGCAACCTGACAACTGTATCCTGTACACTTGCCTTTCCTTCTACTCTTTTGGCTTCCTCCAGTCACTGATGGGAACAAATTGTTTCTTATCCACATCTGCTTTGTAAAACCTGCTGTAATCAATGGGTTTGTGGTCATCCGGCCCAAAAGATACAATCCCGCAAATACCTCCTGTATCAAAGTTGTAGATTCTTTCAAGCCCTTCAACAACAGTCTCCGGTCGAAGGTCTCGACCGGCATTCTTGAGTCCATTGTGAATCAACATACCGGCAAACCACCCCTGGGTGAAATTCCTGTTCTTCCACTCGGTTCCCGGATGATACTTCATGACTGTCTGCCTCAGTTTTGTGATTCCTGGTGAATCATCATTCCACGGGTTAAAGCAATTTGTGCCCATCAGATCCTTTGCTGCAATACCTGCAATCCTGACCACATCGTCCACGCAGCCGTATTGAATGACAATGAAGTTGCTTTTCAGCTTTAATTTATATGCATCCCTCATAAACGCGGAGGTGCTCCCTGTATATCCATGGATGATGACAAAATCAGGCTTTGATCGCTTTACGTTCAATATCTGAGAGGTGACGTCAGCTGCTCCAACAGAGATGATAGCCTCAACATAGTTCGCAGGCTTATATTTTTTGGTCATCTTTCTACACGTATCCCTGGATATATGACCTGATGCCGTATCTGTGTAAGCAAGAGCTATTGCGGGATTCTGACTTTTTAGATCCTCGAAGATGTACTCAAAGATCAGTTTTATCTGATCTTCGTAGAATGGAATTGCCGTGAATATATATTTTCTGACAGGATGAAAATAGTTATAGTTATTTGTTTGGGCTATCATGGGCACCTTATGCTTTTCAGCAAGGGGGATAATGGAATGGGTGTGTCCCACTCCGGATGCAGCCATGAGGAGCAGAACCCTGTCTCTATAGACAAGTTTCTTAAAAGAAGACAATGCTAATGGTATGGTATATCTATCATCTTCAAAAGTATTTATAATGTGTCTCCCATGAATCCCTCCGTTGTCATTTACATGTCTGAAATAATCCCTCAATGCATCTGCCACAGCAAGCCAGCTTGTGGCAATAGGCCCTGTGAGGTCGCCGATCGTGCCCATCCTAATCGTCCTTTCGGTTACTCCCCGTATCTCGCCGGCATTACTGACAGATGTTTTCAGCAGAGCAAACATTGTTAAGAAGAGAAATACTAAAACTGGTCTTCTTCTCCATTTCATATCTCTTGTCCTTTCTCTAAAGTTCAACGTAAAAATGAGTTGAATTTTTTTACGAATTTCTCATACTTGCAAAAAATATTAACTTTCTCAAAAGAGAGAAATTCAGCCTGAGGCAGCTTCAGAGCAAAAGTCATCCGTCAGCTTCAGAATCTCATGAAAGTGGAATCTTAAATAAATTGTTAAAAACAAATCTAAAAAAGGGCAGAAATCCGGTCTGTATTTAAAATCAACATTTAAAATTCAGGAGATTATTGAAGTTGAAAGGCAGGAGAAAACTATTCAACCGGACAAGTTGTCCCAGAAGGAGCAACAGCTGTGACAATTATTTGGAGTGTGTATA
>JAXHSZ010000046.1:0-9944 GCA_034190725.1 Thermodesulfobacteriota bacterium | reverse complement strand
AGTAAATCCCTTAAAGGCCTCTCCTCTTTGGGATAGATATACCCCTCAGGCAATATATTCAATCTCATTAAATGTGCCAACCAAAAGGAGTCCCATCTGTCATCCACATACTTGAGTCCTTCGTATTGTTTTATGGCAGATGGATTGGCCAGATGCACTGTGTATCCTTTTTCCTGTAATCCGTCCACAAGCCAATACCAGTTGAATGTGGATTCCACAACTACTCCTGCAAGGTCTTCCTTAAACTGGGCCAGTTCAAATTATATTCTGTGCAAATCATTTGGTAACTTTTTTTTATAAATCCTTCGATCTTGCTCATCAATGATGCCAATGTAATTATTGGTTGAA
The DNA here is from genome assembly GCA_034190725.1 of Thermodesulfobacteriota bacterium. Classification (GTDB taxonomy): domain Bacteria; phylum Desulfobacterota; class UBA8473; order UBA8473; family UBA8473; genus JAXHSZ01. The sequence goes on along the minus strand of JAXHSZ010000046.1, from coordinate 9,596 downwards.
TGTAAATCAATTCCGGCATATAATCTCATACAACACCTCCTTTTTTAGTGTTGATCGTTTTGAATCCATCGTATATCACATATATCGATGGATAGGGAGGTGTCATCTCTTTATCTTTCCAGATGTCTACCCTTTATATGATTATCAGCCCTGGACAAGGGATAAATGCAAAGGATAGGGGTCACATATCAAGAAATAAAGGAGTAAGTACCGGAAAATGAAGTGTTATTTGCCCGGAATGAACAATAATAGAGAATACGATTGTATTCATCTATCGTGAGAAACTGGGGTATGGTCTTTTTTATTTTTGGATAATGCAGATTCGTTGCGATATTTTGCTTGACACATCATGTCATTTTCAAGTGGCAATGCCCATATAAAATGGAAAAAGATCTTTCAATCAAAGTGAAGGAGATGCGGCTGGGCTACATCCATTCCCAATGTTTCGACCATCTTGGCAATAACTCCGAAAAAGTCTTGACTTTTTCGGAGTAGAGTCTAAAATGGTCGTCATGAAAAGATATCTCGAAAAATATATTCAAAAAGATCTGAAAAAAAAGATCATTCTTATCACTGGTCCGAGGCAGACAGGAAAAACGACACTGTCCAAAATGCTGAAGGGCACTTATGATTACTTCAATTATGACAACGCCGAAGACCGACTGGGGCTGTTGGAAAAGTCCTGGGATCGTACAAAGGAACTCGTCATATTTGACGAACTTCACAAGCTAAAAGATTGGAAAGCCTGGCTCAAAGGCGTCTATGATACAGAGCTGATCCCTCCTTCTATTGTCGTAACCGGCAGTGCGAAGTTGGACACATATAGAAAAGTCGGGGATTCTCTTGCTGGAAGATTTTTTCAATTCAGGCTCTATCCGTTCGATCTTAAAGAAATCTACCATATGCACGATCCTCAGGATCCTGAAAAGAGCCTGGACACCTTGCTGAAAACAGGAGGGTTCCCGGAACCCTTTCTGGAAGGCAGCCAAACCTATTACAATCGCTGGAAAAAGAGCCATCTGGATATCATTTTAAGACAGGACTTGATTGACCTTGAGAATATCCAGCAAATTTCTTCAATGGAAACACTGATTCAACTTTTAAAAAAGAGGGTGGGGAGCCCCATATCCTACAGGTCCTTGGCAGAAGATCTTCAATGCTCAGATAAGACTGTCAAACGATGGCTAAACGTGTTGGAAACAATGTACGTTGTTTTTAAGGTCACTCCGTTTCACAAGAATATATCCCGTTCACTTCTAAAGGCACCAAAGTATTATTTTTATGATACCGGTCAGGTTAAGGGAGATCTGGGAACCAAACTGGAGAATCTTGTTGCCTGTGCATTATTGAAAGAGATTCATTTCAGGGAAGACTGCTTGGGCGAACAGTGGAATCTTTTTTATCTCAGGGACAAAGACGGAAGAGAAATTGACTTTCTTATTACTCAAGATGACAACCCATCTCTCATGGTCGAAGTGAAATGGAACAATGCAAATCTAAGTTCAAACTTTTCCTTCTTTGAAAGATATTTTACTGGAATAAAGAAGATTCAACTTGTCAAGGAACTCAATAGGGAAAAGACCTATCAGGATGGGGCTCAAATCCGGATGGCTCACAATTGGCTGGCTGAACTCAGTTTGGACTAAGTACCCAATATATTCCTGCGGTTAAAATTTTTATCTTCCTTGACCTTGACGAAATATCTGAGTTTTCGTTCAGACACTCATTCAATTAAAATCTTAAACCTGATCACCGAGTGCAAATGCCCTGCGGATCAGGGAACCGTTTATCGGCCTTTGCCAGGCTCCGGCCAACCGGCGGATCGAGCGGATAGCTGCGGGAACCAAGCCGGCTTAGCCCCGTGACCACGTCTCGTCCTGGTGTTCAGTCATGCAAAATGGAAATATACAATTCCTATGAAATTTTCATTGAAATGGTCAAGCGGGACTTTTGCCCTTATATTGACATTGGTATTGGCTCTCTCGGCTCATGCCATTAGCGTAAAAGGTCCTCACGAAAGAGGTATTGAATTTATGAGCGCTGATGTTTTGCTGTTGATAATTTATGTGATGCTGGCATTGGTCTTTTCATTCCTCTGTTCAGTGGCGGAATCGGGACTCTTGAGCATTACACCCTCATATATCGAAGGACAGAAGGAAAGGCGGCCTAAGCATGCGGCACTTTTGAAACGACTGAGACAAGACAATGTGGACCGATCACTTGCGGCCATTTTAACACTCAATACCATCGCACATACTGTTGGTGCGATAGGTGCCGGGGCCAAAGCGACAGTTGTATTCGGAAGTGCATGGTTTGGCTTGTTTTCGGCTGTCATGACGCTTTTTATCCTTTTTCTTTCCGAAATTGTGCCTAAAACTTTAGGCGCCGTCTACTGGTCAAAACTTGTGGGTCCAATTTCGTATTTTGTAGAAACGTTGATTGTGGTCCTTTATCCAATTGTGTGGATTTCGGAGAGACTCACAAAGTTTATTTCGCACGGAAAGGACGTTCACACTTTCAGTAAAGACGAATTCATCGCCATGGCTCAGGTCGGTGTGGAGATGGGGCATATTCACGATAAGGAATCAACGATTATCCGAAACATATTCAGATTCGACTCGCTAAAAGTGGGTGACATCATGACACCTCGTGCTGTAATCTCCGCATTACCGGAGGACATGAAAATTATCGATTCGTTGAAACAAGTTACAGAGACCCCTTTTTCACGTTTGCCGCTCTACTCGACGCATATTGTCGATATAATAGGTTTCGTTCTTAAAGATGATATTCTGATTAGCGCTGCCCAGAAGCGAGGCCATGAAGAACTGAAAACATTGAAGCGTGAAATACTCGCTGTTCCGGAGTCGGTATCGTTGATAGCATTGTTGGAGCGGTTTCTTAAGGATCGCCAGCACATTGCTCTAGTTGTGGATGAGTATGGCGGAACGGATGGACTGGTGACGTTAGAGGATTTAATTGAGACGCTTATGGGCGTGGAAATTATGGATGAAACAGACGATGTTGAAGATATGCGCGCTCTGGCGCGGAAACAATGGAAGAAACGTGCCAAGGCAATGGGGCTTGATGCTGATGTCTTTGACCAAAGAAAGGTCGAACAGGCTGATTCCACCGACGAAAAAAGCCGCGTGGGTGATTAGCAACGTTACAGCGACACTTACGCGTGGCTGTAATGACTCTATGCAGGATGCCAAAATGCCGCTTTATAAATTTCACACTCATCTGTGATGAGCCTTTTATCTAGTGCCCATCCATAAATGGCTATTTTCCGCAATCTCTGCGTCAGATTCAGATTTTAATCCTCAAAATACCCAATGCATTCCTGCGGTTAAAATCTTCGTCTTCCTTGACCTTACAGAAAAATCTCATTTCTGGATGGACACTACCTAAGTTGGATTATTCCCGGATCCGTGGCATACTTTTTGCCATACCCTTATTTTCATCAGAATATCAAAGCAGGATATTGAATGTGCGTGTAACAAAATGAAAAAAATCTGCACACGCACAGTATTTGCCAAGTGATAAAAACCACTGCCTTGACCGAAAGATCAAACGGCTCGCCACATAAATCAAGTCCTGCATTACTGTTCGAATACGTCTACGACCGGCATTCCGTCGATAAGTCGGATTACACTCAGAATTACCATTGTCATCACGTAAACTCTCATGACCACATAACCGAAGTATGTTGTACGATAACATCCCCAATAGCAATACCAGGGCGTTTGTTTGAAAATGACCACTCTCAACAGTACCATGTTGACAATGCTGCTTTCCTTGACGTAACTCCAAATTAACCAAATAGTCTTCCCTGCCAAGATATGCAAAGATAAGCCCATAACCATCATACCCTTTATAAGTCCTTGATACACTTTCCTTAATTGTCTTTGAATCGTCAAAAGGACTTACGTCAAGATCAAGGGGGACCATGGTCCCACACGTTGTCAATACCCCTGTGATCTCAGGAGCAGTATTGCGAATCAATCCGGCTGATTATTCCTTGATAAGCGTATCAAAAGCATCGCCCACTCCATCGAACCTCTGCCGTAGCAAACTGCTGGATTGACATTGATCAAGCCCTAAACTCTGACTGAAGAAAGGATCATTCCGCAAAGGCTCGATCGCATCGTAACCCGGTTTCCTAATGCATTGTAAGCCTATCATCGAAAAAACTATGTCTGAATGACTGATTCCAGGTTCCCTACAACGATCTAACCCAACTGCTGAAAGACGATCTTTCAAAGCCGTTCTCTCCAAAAGCGCCCCTACCAACGCTAATCCTGTATGGCTCGAAAGGCTCTCTGATCCATCTATAGACTTGTAATTTACATCCAGAATCAAGAAGATTGAACGTCAGTGATCCCATACCCCTTTAATAAACAAAGCATACATTACAAAAACAATCGTACCAACTCAGCCATACATTCAACCGCATGAAGCCGTCTCATACAATCCAATTTACCGAAAAATCCTTTACAAACCCCATAGATATTGTTAGGCTAACGTAAAAGCGACTCAGTCCAATTAATATTAGAAGTAATGGATTGTCTTAATGAATTTTGATATAATTGATGAAATTACGGAGATTGAGACAATTGCTAAGGGTTCAGGAATTCGGGAACGTAACCGTTTGAGAAAGTCTCACGGTCTTGGGAACTGGAAGAAAATGAAAGGTATTGCCCATAGCCGAGTTACATTGGTATGAGGCTCATGGTATTGGCAAAAAAGAAATTAAACGTAAAAGGTATTTGGAGTAAACTATGCAAGAATCAAAACAAAGTTTGCCGGAGTTTGTGGTTTGCATAAATAATACGAATTATCCTGCATCGTTAGAGCTACATAAAATTTATCGTGTACTTGCTGATAAAGATGCTACTAAGGAGGGAGACATCCGTATTATTGATGAGAGTGGAGAGGACTATTTATACCCCTCCTCATATTTTGTGCCAATTCAAGTTCCTCAAACAGTTGAAAAGTCTTTACTACGAGCGTCCTAATTTAGAATCTGTGCCGAACATCAGCTTTGAGCAGGATGCTCATTTTGCTACGCTTCATTCGCACCTCTCAAACTGGCCGTTAATTGTACAACTACATAATGCTATATTGGTGAACATGAACCAGCTCACACGGAAAAGGATGTTCTGCTATGAAAGTATCTACATGTTCCTATAGACCTCTTTTGGTTCCTTGTGGTCTGAAAAACCGTGATTATCAAATTGATCCATATGTCGGGTGTGAACACTTCTGCTACTACTGTTATGCACTTAACCAAGCTGAGACGGACTGGTCCAAAGAAGTACTTATCTGTAAGGATATTGCTGGTCAACTCAGTGGAGAACTTGAAAACGTATCCACTCAGACAATATATATGGGGTACTATACTGATCCTTACCAACCTTGTGAGGCTGAATATCGCCAGACCAGGCAGGTTTTGGAGCTATTGTTAGAAAAGAATTTTTCCGTAAGTATACTCACGAAATCTGACCTGATTGTCCATGATATGGATATATTGCGGGAAATGGACCATGCCTCTGCCAGTGTCTCGGTTGCTTTCAATGATAACCTTATCCGTCAGAAATTTGAAGCCAATACGATAGACTCCGAGGCGAGAATCAGAGCTTTACAAAAATTGAGAGAAGCAGGCATTAAAACGTCCGCTTTGATATGTCCAGTTATTCCCTATATTACGGATGTAAAACCACTGATTGATTGGAGCCTTTCACTGATACCGTATGGATATACGGCCTGAGTATTGAGAAACGCTCTGATCGGAACTGGCAAAATCTTGAGATCATATTGAAAGAATATTTTCCCGATTTGAGGGAACCAATTGAAGAAATCGTTTTACGAAAAGATCATCAATTCTGGACACAACTGAGGCAAGAGTTAGAAGTTATACAAAAGGATAGGCAATTAGACTTAAGCATCCATGTATAGTGTCCAATATGGTTACTATATTATGCCCAATCTGGCAAAAGGGAGATTTTAACTCCCCCTCCCCCGGCCACCCAGCATGCGTTGCGACATGAAGTGGCTTATTTTATAGCTGATCTCAGAATCAGCATGCTGTATCACCGGCAGTTTCTCCCCCCAACATGCATTACTGGTAACGGCAATGTGTGAAGCTTGGGGGACAATGTAGCACTCAGCCTTAAGGCTGAAGGATTGAATAGTGATAGGAATTCAATTCTGGTAGCATCAACCGGATGACAGAATTTCGAGGACACAATAAAAATTTCTATTTCAATCACAAAAACCTATCAATCAATTCAATCAAAACAGAGGAGACAGAAGTGACAAAAAATATACCATTCATCAGATATGTACTTTATTTTTTTGTGCTATTTATTTTTGGATGCAGTGTTTCTATTTTTCAAACCGTAAAATCCAATAATTATTCTGAATTGCAAAAATGGCTGCAATCGAATGGCAATGTCGATGAAAGAGACCAGTCCGGAAATACACCGCTGATGATTGCGTCTGAAAAAGGATATTTGCCACTTGTCAAATTGTTCATATCCCATCACGCTGATATTAACGCAGTGAATAAAAACAGAGAGAACGCTTTAATTCTCGCCGCTAATAATAAGCATTTAGAAGTAGTAAAATTCCTCATCCAAAACAAAGCAAATGTTAATCAAAGTAGCAAATTTTTAAGAAAAACAGTTCTTCAAGGAAAATCTTTCAATCTTATCAATTACAGTTATGCAACACCACTTCTCATTCCTATTGAACAAGAAAATATTGAATTGTTGAATCTACTTCTAAAGGCAAATGTTGATGTGAATGTCATTTTTTCAAAATGGGAGAAGAATAGACTATCACATTGCGAAGATACAGCAACACCGCTCATGCTGGCAGTAAAAAATAATCAACTGGAAATAACCAAACTGTTAATCGATAATGATGCAGATGTAAATTTGAAAAATCACTGTGGTTTAACACCAATAATGATAGCAGCAAAGCACGGGCATGCCAAAATCACTGATTTACTTATTCAATCAGGTGCAAATATAAATGCAAAGGAAGATAAGGGAAAAAGAACCCCATTGATGATAGCATCGAAAGAAGGCCACACAAGTTTGGTAAAATTGCTCCTTCAAAATGGTGCGAATGTAAATGATACTGCTAAAGACAATTCTTCAGCAGTGTACTATGCATTGTTTTGGGATCATGCGCCAGCTGCAAAAATATTAATTGAGCATGGTGCGGATTTAAAACACAAAGATATTGTGAAAAATGAACCGCTGCACTTAGCAGCCGGTCATGGTTATACGGATCTAGTAACACTAATGATGAAGAATGGTTCGAATATCAATGCATTGAACGGAAAGAGAGAAACTGCTTTACTCATAGCAACGAAAAAACAGCATGTGGACACGGTATTGGAATTAATGAAATACAATCCAAAGCGAGTAAAAGGTGCTATTCATGCTGCAAAAAAAATGAAAGCTTTTGAACTCGCCAAACAAATTAAAGAATACCATGATTTCAATGTATTAAAATCATCAAAAAGTTATTCTCAACACACAACCTTTATTAATCGATATCCAAACAGTTTGCATATTAATGCAGTAAAAAAACGCTTAAAACGCTTTTCTATGAAAGTTCTTGACTCGCCAAAATTACTCCCCTATCAAACATTTGGTTTTCAACCACCAAAAACCAGCCAGCAAATAGAAGCATTAATGTCAGATTTTGTCAAGAAAGAAAAAGCTCTCTATCGCAGACATAAGGCATCAACATCATTGATATTATCATATGTCGTACCCAGTCCGAAAATGACATTTGCTAAAATGATAAATACACATTTTATACGTGAACAAGAAAAAATTCGATTCAATGGAAAATTGCTCGATCTTCAGAAAGTTGATTTCTATATTCATAAGATTGATGAAAAAACGGTTAAAATTAAACTCATCGGAGAGTCGAAACTCCTAGAACACAACATTGGTCCACTTATCCCGTGTGGCAGCAAAATGCAATTCAGTGAAATGAACCCTTTCTCAATATCAGATTTCGATATCATTGAAGGGCAAGCCATTATAAAAGAGAATGGAATCGAATTAAGTAAGGGCACTCAGGTCTGCATATGGGAATAGATGCTCCTTTAAAAAATAAAAAATCTTTAGAAATCTGGAAAACATGCTAATGTCACGGCGATATGCGGATTCCAATATCTTCTGGAAATTCGGGCGATATTTGTGACTTTGGCAGGAGAGATTTTCCTCATACCCTATGGACGAAACCTTTCTTTTGATAGCTGCAAGGCACATAGAATGTAATCCTGTCAGAGCAGCTCTAGTAGAGAATCCGTGGGACTATCAGTGGAGCAGCGCATCCGCTTATTTCACAGAGAAAAATGATGACTTGGTCAATGTCTCTCCCCTTACTTGTGAAATAGCAGACGACTGGAGGTATTTTTTGTCGGAAGTCATATCAAAGCAGGAAAGAGAAGTTCTGCGTCAATATGAGCGAAACGGCAGAAAAGAGACTGGGACGGATGCTTCGATCGCAAAAACCAGTACCTTAAAAGAGAGAGGGCTGAATTGTGTATTGTGGTCCGATAACTTTGCTGCCCACTCACTGTCTAGTCCGCGCTTCATGCGTCCTATCAAACAGCCGGAACCGACAATCCCGTGGCCAAGCAAGCTTGCTCGCGGCTCAGCCGCCGGTCCGTTAGATTTGGGATTTATAAATAATCAAATATCTTTTTTAAGCTTTGTATTACATGCATTTGGTCGGATTTTGATAGGTGCCCTATTTTTCTTATTATGAATCTATTATCGAGTGTAAACAATTTCATCCTTACAACTGAAGAAGCAGTTAATCCAGATTGTTTTTTATTTTTAATAGCAACATCTAATGGCCATGGTTCATTTTTTTGACTTGTTATCATCGCAAGTACTGAATGTTCTATTACAGCACTAAAATCGTTTTTTTGTGACAGCACAAGCGCTGGTCTACGTTTAGTTCTGGAAGAATCTGTAAATGGAAATGGTACAACCACAACGTCAAATAGTTCATAAGTCATTGTATGCTTCCTCATCGTTTTGAGACTCCCACTCACTTAAGGTAGGGACAAGAGCAGAACTGAATTCAATATCAATAGGTCGTGCTTTACGTATTTTTACTGTTTCATTATCTATTTCAAAAGCAATTACATCACCTGCTTTGAGATTGAGTTTCCTTCTTACTGCTTCAGGAACCGTCGCCTGATATTTTTTCGTAAGTTTACTAATAGTTGTTTGCATGGCATTCTCCTTACTTAAATTAAGTAATACGGTAATACTAGCACGAAGAGTAATGCAAAGCAATAAAAATATTCTCTGAGAATTCTTGGAACATGAGAACCCTGAGGACACGCTACTTAATGTTTAATAAGTGAGATTTCTGATAGTATTGCTTAACTTTGGCGAGAATAGGTCGTGTAGTTGCACTGGGGCTTCCCCACCGCATAACACAATGAAGCAATCGAAGACAACAGACCTTTTTCAGAGAGGAAGCTTACAGAGAATATATACCCAATATATAAACTGTTCCAAGGGATGACGACCTGATCAATGTCTCTTCTTTTC
>JAXHSZ010000459.1:0-2057 GCA_034190725.1 Thermodesulfobacteriota bacterium | reverse complement strand
TGATGACAGCACTTCAGTACCCCGAATCCAAATTGATAGATACACAATGGAACGCATTTTCAAGGGTTGACATTGTTGACAGTCCGGCAGTTCGGTTTGCTCCAGGATTGAGTCTCAACTATCTCAGATCGTTACCTCCTCAAATAGGGATCTCAGTTGATGGTGATTCCCTCAATGCAATAACCAAATATGACTGGGAAAAAGGGGATGCAGAGTTTACATCCTCTCTTCCGTCAGTGGCAGCTTTCTCCATGGGAAAGATCAGAGATGTGCTTATTCTTGAACCTTTAGGTGGCTTGGATGTCTTAGCGGCCCTCTATCATGGAGCGACCGCCATTGAAGGGATAGAAAGAAATCCATTGATTGCAAGGATTGTGAAAGAAAGATACGGAGAATTCGCCGGAAATATATATGGGAATGAGAAGGTTACGATCAGGATTGACGATGGAAGGGCATACTTAAGGAGCTCCGTGAAGAAGTTCGATCTCATTCAGATCCCAATCTCAAATACCCTGGGAGCATCATCCACCGGTATCTATGGACTGTCTGAAGACTATGTATTCACAGAAGAAGCATTTTTAGATTATTACAGACATCTGAATGAAAACGGTTTCTTGTCTATTACACAATACTTACTTCCCCCACCAAGGACGGAATTGAGGATCATCTCTCTTGTTATTTCATCTCTTGAGAAAATTGGTATCAGGAACCCTGAAGACCATGTAGCAGTTATGCGCAGTTGGGGAACCATCACTTTCCTTCTCAAATCCAATGAAATTACAGATAAGGAAATACTCAATCTAAAGGAGTTCTGCAGAAAGCGTCGGTTTGATCTTGTTTACTATTCAGGAATACAGAAGGAAGAAGTGAATATTTTCAATAGATTTAAAGAACCTCTCTACTATCAACTCATATCCCGGATGATGAACAGAGAGCAAAGAGAGGAATTATACAACCAATACCTTTTTAATATACGATCTGTAACTGACGACAAGCCTTTCTTCTATCACTTCTTGCGTTGGAATAGATTGAAGGAACTCTATAGAAGTATAGGGGAGAAATGGCAACCCTTTATTGAAGGAGCGTATCTTATTCCTGTAGTTTTTATTCAGGCGTTGATCTTGAGCATCATATTGATAATGCTCCCCCTCTTTCTGAAAAAGAAAGAAAAACAAAGGACGAATCTCCATGGCAAGAGGTTCTTCCTTCCATATTTCTTTTTTATTGGGGTCGGATTCATGTTCATTGAAATACCGGTGATTCAAAAGTTCATTCTGTTTTTGGGACAGCCAGCATATGCCGTATCCACGGTACTCTTTGCCATTCTGGTCTCGGCCGGTATTGGAAGTTATCTTTCAGAACGCTTGTTCCACTCAGAAGATTCTCATTTCAGTTGGATGATCCTGATACTTGTTGGGATGATAATCCTTTATATATTCACTCTTCCTTCTCTGTTTCACTTCGGTCTTGGAAAGAGTCTCATTTTCAAGCATGTTTTTTCCATACTTCTTCTCACTCCTTTGGGCATACTGATGGGGATGCCTTTCCCATTGGGTATTGGGGTATTACGAAGATACTCAGGAGATATTATCCCCTGGGCATGGTGTGTAAACGGCTGCTCATCCGTATTGAGCGCCATATTGGCTGTTATGGTGGCCATTTCCTTAGGGTATAGTGGAGTCCTTCTTTGTTCAGCAGGGGCATACTTGATGAGTCTGACATCTATGAGATGGGGAATAAGACAGGTGAGAAAGCAATGCTCAGGGCTTGAGCAGACATAACTGACTTTTCTCATTTTCAGGCCATCTTTGACAATTCCTTAATTGCAGAATACTTAAAAAGAGTGAGTACCCTTCCTGCAGTTTTGCTCAATCAGAAGGATCAAATCTGACTTCAATCCGAGCGCTAAAAACCAACTCATTTCTACGTAACCCCTCAGTTGTCATAACCTGTGTCTGTATCTTGATCTTTCTTCAACATATGATCCAACTGCAAGTCTTCTATCTTGAGAAAGAACTTCTCTATTTCACCTTCGGTGTATCTGGCCAATATGTCCA
>JAXHSZ010000458.1:0-2555 GCA_034190725.1 Thermodesulfobacteriota bacterium | reverse complement strand
GTTAAATTTTAATTATGAAAAAAATTTTCAAGCAGTTGAAATGCTTCAGAGACTTGCCAGACGTTATAAAAAAGTTGGCGATATTGAATCACTGAGAGAAGTGATAAGAATCATTGTCGCTGCTTCAGGACATGATATTCATGAAATCAGAAATAGGGCAAATATAATATTAGAAAAAATATTCGCACCCAAAGAATTTGATGCTCCTCTAGCTGTAAACTTTATAAACCTTAAAATAGGAGAAAAGTATAATTTTAAGTTTGATCTTCCTCAAATAAAGTCAGGTTATTTTCTTAGGATTTACAAAAACAGCAACAAATCGCGAATTCCGATTGAACCTGAACTTATTTTTTATGATATAGATTTGGATTATGATAATACGCAAAAACTATACAAAACAGAAGAGTGTTTTAATGAGTACGGCCATTATGATTATATTGTATGTAGACGGAAAAGGAAAGAATGGGATTGGCTGAACCTTAAAGATACAAGCGGAAGAATAAATGTGATCCCTGAGTTGAAAGGCGAGATCATACTAGAGATTTTTCCAGACATCCACGGACATACAAAAATATACTGGAAAGATCCGTCCGGTCATCAGGGCTTTGTATACAACGAATACGGCGAGGTCATACGGCTTGGAAGGTTTTCGGATATCACCACCCATCTTGAAGACTTGAAGAAAAGATTTACCATTAGTGCTGTCTATCTTCTGGGAATACAAAAAAGAGGAAAGAATAGGGAAGACTGGGCACCGGGTGCCACATCCCCTTCCCCTTTCTCTCCAATGAGCCTTGTTGAGATTGAAGAATCAATTGGCGGTGAAATTGAGTTAAAGGAGTTGATACAAAAAGCACATTCCCTTGGCATTAAAATTATTGTTGATATTATCCCTCACTTAAACAGGCAGAGTACGGAGCTTCCTGTTGAATGCAGTGTAAAATGTTATGATGATAGTGGGAGTTTAGTAACCAGGGCATCCACAGATGGTAGATACGGGAGTTGGTATGACGGCAAACTTCTCAATTTCAGACTCTTTCAGGTATGGGAATGGTTAGTAGACTCAATTATCACTCTTATCGAAAAGTACGATATTGACGGTATAAGATTTGACTCTGCCCATGCGGTTCCAATTCTTATGAAGAAGAACAACTATCCATATGTCCATAATAAAAAGAGAACACACCAAGAGATGGTTGAAGGGACAATTATTGTAAACGACAGGGAAGACAACCATTTTATTACAACTGGTTATTATGACTGCGCCTGCCGGGATTTTATTGGGGTTCCCTTTCATTATTATATAATGCAGAATATTGAAAGAAAGTTAAAAGAAAAGGGGAAGGTCTTTTTTGTAAATATTGCTGAGTGCTACTGGGGTCATGAGAGATTTCTTGCAAGATCTGGTATAATTCCTTATAATTCAGCCCTTTTTAAAATATGTGAAAACATTATACATGGTAAAACAGACGTAAGAGAAATATATCATCTTTATGACAGTTATTTCCCTGCGGTTTTTCCTGAAGGCACTGAACTTCTGGGTATTCTAGGAAATCATGACGAAAGAAGGGCATTGAATACCTTTGGACATAGAGGACTACGCGCCGCTGTCGCTCTTACTATTTTCATGAGCAATATTGTAATGGACTTTGAAGGGAGTTCTGAAGGTGAGAGTTGGAAGGTTTACTTGGATAACATTTACATAAACTGGAATCAGTTTGAATATGCTTCACATCGTAGTCTTAATGAGTTTTATAACGCATGGTATAGTTTTTATCGTAAGACAAAACCCAACGGCTTTCTGATATGGGCAAATAACACAATGACAGCGGCTGCAATCAGGTATCATAATAATGGAATCTATATTGGCGCTTTTAACTTTGCTGATTCAAATCAGAATATATCTCTGCAGTTTGATAATCCCATCCTGCCAATTCCTGATGAAAGATATTACAGACTTGTTGATCCAGTCTACTCTCATATAACAGGACTCCACAGTTATTATACAGGTAGAGAACTTAAAGTTTCAAGAATTAATGCTGTTGTCTCATTTACTGACAGGGTCAAACTCTTAAACCTTGAGGAAGTACATGATCTTGAAAAATATTACAGTCACTTTCTTAAGGATTCATTCATTAGACTCTGTAATTTGTCCAATGATGATTATTTTAATCATAATTTTGCGTTTCAGGAAGTTCTATCTCATAGCAAAACTTTTGAAAACCTCTCTGAGTTTTTATTGATTCAGCTTGTACCACTTTTGTGGGAAGAAAATGATGAACAGCTTAAACTGGGAATTAAGCGTTGTTTTTATAATTTATATAAAAATAATCATCATAGAGGTGGCCAACTGATCGAATATATAGAAAAGCTTACTCTTCATCCTGATTCAATATTAAGAGTTCTCGGTGAGTATATCAAAAAGCACAACACAAGAGGGCCCATTATCTTCTTGTCTGCTGAAGCTGCGCCATTTTCAAAAAGCGGAGGGTTGGCAAATGTTGTATATGAACTTCCAAGAGAAATGGTTAAACAGGGAGAGGAGGTATTCATAA
>JAXHSZ010000457.1:0-2294 GCA_034190725.1 Thermodesulfobacteriota bacterium | reverse complement strand
CAAAGAAATCAAAACCCAATGTAATCCAGAGAAGGTTTCCCGATGCTTGACGAAAAGATCAAAGATTTTATCTCGGTATTGCAAAGTAGTCGGATTTGAAGAAAAATCTATTAAAACATTAAAATAAGCGACTATTAAGATAGCCTACCAATATCTATGCGGTTTGTAAAGGATTTTTCGGTAAATTGGATTGGATGTGCAGTGTTCAGATGGATGAATAAGTGGATGTAACAGCTGGATACTGAGGTCAACCCCAAAAGTGGTAGTGTTTGTCCTAATTCAAGGACTGACCCCGCTTCTTTTTCAACAAATAATTACATTGGCATCATTGATGAGCAAGATCGAAGGATTTACAAGAAAAAGTTACCAAACGATTTGCACAGAATATTTATTTGAATTGGCCCATTTTAAGGAAGACCTTGCAGGAGTAGTGGTGGAATCCACATTCAACTGGTATTGGCTTGTGGACGGTTTACAGGAAAAAGGATACACAGTGCATCTTGCCAATCCATCCGCCATAAAACAATACGAAGGACTCAAGTATGTGGATGACAGATGGGACTCCTTTTGGTTGGCACATTTACTGCGATTGAATATATTGCCTGAGGGGTATATCTATCCCAAAGAGGAGAGGCCTTTAAGGGATTTACTTCGCAGAAGGCTTTTATTTGTCCGACAGAGGGCATCCCATAATTTAAGTCTTCAGAGCATGATAACCAGAAATGTGGGATACAATCTTTGCAGCAATGAGATAAAGAAGAAATACTTATCTTGGGCATATGTAGAGGCAGCTCATTTTGCAAAGATTCATTGTGCGCATTCAAAGAGCTTCTATCATCGCAAAAAGATGAAGACCAACACATTTGTTGCGACCAAGGCGTTGAGTAATAAACTTGCCAGGGCATCATACTACATAATGCGTGACCAAGTGCCATATGATCCGGTAAAACTCTTTGGGTAATCAGAATTTGTGCGGCAGAGAACCGGCACAGGGGTTGGTATAGAATCCATGAGGGCTGATTGGTATCTGCCGCACGTGATCATATACCAGGCAGAGACAGTTTTCTTTCAAAGATTCGCCCATGGTGTGAGTCACACAAGGGTTGGTTAAAACCACGAGATCTGTAACACACTCAATTGGACACAACATGGAACCGATGATTTTCTGGGGCAGAACATACTGCCAGGGGTCGACCTCTCACATGGAATCTCTGAGAATATATGACCATGTGATACAGTTTTTGGCTCAGGCAAAGTGAGACAATAGGTACTTCAGATGCCTGAGGAACGGTACTGTGAAACTGTGGAAAAGAGGCTATTGCGCTTGTGGAAAAAGTATTGAAAAATTTCCACATGGATTGCGATTTCAATGAGGTTCTTGATTCTCCAACACCTTTTCCACAAGCTCCATAACCACAGCCTCTTTCCCACAGTTTCACAGTACCTTCTACCAAAATGCTCAAGAATCATGATGGTTCGGCCTTGATCCCGATGGGTGACTGGTGCGCATCAACAGTGCATGAGTAGAATAACCGAAAGAGATAGAAGTAACGGGTGCGGATACGGAGGAGAAAACAGAAGCTGTACTGGACTGAGGCGGAGAAGTCAACGGAAAAAGGGAGTGTGATTTTGGACTGTTTTTTTCGAATGGAGAGGTGTTTTTTCTCTTGACTTACCCTTTAATAGGTGACCCCGCATCTCTGATAAATTGGATCGGATGTGCAGGGTTCAGATGGATGAATAAGTGGATGTAACAGATGGATACTGGTGGGGACTGGGGTTAACTCTTGAAGAGGGATGTTTTTGTCCTATTTCAAGGTCTGACCCACTCCTTCTTTGCAACCTGGACAAAGGATGATTGATGACCCTGCTTTAATCCTGCTTGAGTAAGGTACACCGAATACTGATAATAATCAAGTGCGGATTCGTTTCAAGGTGAGATATTCGCCGAAACAATGGAAAAGGTCTTCCAAAGGCTTGTTGGATACCTATATCCATTAAAACCATGAAATTCTATCTAGTTGAATTTAATACGAATTATTAAAGTTCATTTTTCTCTTGACAGGGGGGGATGTAGGATGTCCCCATTGTCCCCTTATCCGTACATGTATTCGCAAGTAAATATTACCAGTACGTGAAGCATGACAACGCTTCCTAAAAGAAGTTGAATTAGTACTACTCCGACAGATAAATATTGCATTTTAAGGTGCTGTATGCTATGTATTCTTTATGGTTACTCAAATTATATTCCCCAGCATTGAGGAATACATGACTCCGTATGCCCCGTTTTTCAG
>JAXHSZ010000456.1:0-8307 GCA_034190725.1 Thermodesulfobacteriota bacterium | reverse complement strand
AAACAACGATCCCCTTAATCTTCTTCCTTTGTGCGTAAATCACCACTTAGCAGACATCCACAATCCCACTAAGAAAACTGACCCACTGAAACTCGGCTTGTTCCGAAAATACAAGGACCCGCAGATACTCTCCCCGCAGTTTGAGCCCGTTTTCCAGCGTCTCCGCTTTCTTCTTGTGTCCTTTGAAAAGGAAGACCAGCATGTCCTTTGTGGACTCTGTGTCGAATTGGCAAAGTTCATAGAAGGTTTCACGATGGGCGATTACTACTGCAGTCGTTTACTCAAGCTTTTAAAGTGGCCTCAGCCGCGCCCTCATACAAAAGAGGAAGAGGAGACAGCCCTTTCAGAAAACGCCGTTAAGTACATTAAGCAACTACAAAATAACAAAAATCGTGTTTTCGAGTTATGCATTGAAATGTTGCGCTATCAGTCCTGGCCCATTTTCAGAGGAGAGCCATTCGTTTCGGAATGATGATAGAAGATTTGCCGAATCGGGTAGCCAGGTGTTTTTCTCCCCCAGCCCCCACACCATATTTAGCGATTAAGATTCTTTATCGAAGGTTATGACTACTGCTATAAAGCTTGAAAAAATAAAGGCCTGGAAAATTTAAGTATACTGACTGTAATTGACTATAAAAAGTCGATAGGATTTGTTTGAACATTTTGGTTCATATACTTAAAATCAATAAATTGTTGTTTGGGAGGATGGCTGTACAATATATTAAAAAAAACTTGACAAATTTCCATCAATCGTGTACATATAGTTCGGTGTTTGGTATTCAGGTTTTTGTGTGTAGTGTCATTCGTATAATAATTACATAAAGACGTCGTTTGTTTTCCCCGCCCTGTTTGGCGGGATTCGGGCTCTTCACGAAAAGGCCCACTACGCTGTGTCTTCGCACATAGAAGTAGTGGGCCTTTTTTGTTCGAGGTGAAAGGTATACGACATAATTATCCGCAATAGATATGAACAGATAATGATGTTGCACCTATCCCATGATGGTTCCTAAACTCTTGACAAATTGAGTATAGATCTCTTTGTTGAACTTGCCGTCTTTCACATTCGTTTTAATGACACCATTCAATGCATCAAATGCAGTCATTGCGTTTCTGTACGGTCTATCGTCGTTTGTCAATGCTTCATAACAATCAATAAGTCCAATTATCTGGGCAATCTTAGAGACATTTCTTTTACTGCTTGGGTAACCGCAACCATCCAATGTCTCGTGATGTTCTAAAGCACAAAGACTTACTTCTCTTTCTTCAAATTTGCAGGTCCTTAAGATATTGTATCCTGCTTTCGTGTGGTTTTTGATTTCATCAAATTCCTCATTTGTTAATTCTCTTTGCGCAGTGAGAATCTCATTCTTTATTTTTGTTTTGCCCACATCATGTAATAATGCACTGAGACCCAGTGTTTTACATTCTGTTTTGGAATAATTGTTGTAAAAGGCAAAGACCAATGTGAGTGCCATTACATTAATGGAATGTAAAACAGTAGAATAATCGGCTGATGACATATCTATCAATTGTTGAATTATATCAGTACTCCTCGAATAATCATCAATCAGAATATTCACGGTACTAGAAACTCCTTCAAGACTTCCGCTTCTTGGTTCCATTAATGTCTCTTCCACGATCGTGACCAATGTTTCCTTGACTTTTTCTGAATCTTCGGATTGAACAGCGACCTCTAATTGGTTGTTAAAAGCCTTTTGTGCCTCTTGAATACCTCTTATTTTATCTGTCTGTTTTATATACAATATATCAGGATGCCTTCCCTCCCTAATACGCATTTCTCCGAGTGTGATCCCTGATGGTTTATACAGAAGGAATTTATTGCTATCTGCTTTAGTATATAACTGGACATTTTTAAAAAAATGTAATTGTGATTTCCTGGCCTGAATGTACTTGCCTTCTTCAATCATCGCAATCTGTTATTTTGAGTTTTTCCGAGGAGTCACCCTATTTATTAATAATCAATTTTCATTAACGTGTCTTTGTTCTCCTTATCAAACGATGGCCAATTCTTCGTAATGATCGAATAGTCCATAAATAGTATCGGTAAATTAATGAATATCTTTAAAAATCTGTAATTTAAGTTGGATGGTTGGTTCAGATGATATACTATTTCGTGTCTCTCCAGAAATGAGTTTTTTACAGGGTCAAGGAAGACGATTATTTTAACCGCAGGAATACATTGGGTATTTTGAGGATTAAAATCTGAGTCTGACCTGTCTGCGTGCGGTCACGCACAGGCAGGCGCAGAGATTGCTGGAAAGAGCCTTTTCTGGATGGGAACACCTGAGTTGAGCGATCCTTTTCTTCTGCAAGCTGTATATTACTGAATTTGACACAAAAAACATTCGGAATCGAACACACTGAAGGGGGTAGATTCGTTTTCGTGAGTTTCAAATGGTTTTACTCTGTATTCAGTTTCCTGCAACCTAATGTGACGGAAAGAATCGTTTTCTTAGGTTGAAGCTTCTTAAGACGTATGAGGTGTGATATATTCATTTCTTGAAAAAGTCTGCAATGATTTTGTTCACTTCCTCAGGCTTCTCCTGGCAAAATGCATGTCCTGCCCCTTCCACTCGATAGAGTTCTGCATTGGGAATCCCTTCAGCGAGGAGATGTGCATTTTCAGGGGGCATCAGTCTGTCTTCTGTGCCTGTGATGACCAGAACAGGGCATTGGATCTCTCCAAGGCGCCTTTTTACATTGAAAACACTCAAAGCTGCCATTTGCCCTGTAGCCCCCTTTGGCGTAGGCTGGTGTTTCAGGGTCATTTGTACATATTCCTCCACTTTCTCTGGTTCTTCTCTGATAAATCGTTCAGAAAAGGTGTAGGGTAAAGCCTTACGAATAGCTTGCTCCGGGGGGATAGATGGGTCCGAGGCCAAGGCGAGTGTTGCAAAGACCTGGGGTGCAGGTTGAACAGCGTGCCTTCCCCCATGAGACGTGCATCCCAAACAAACCTTTTTTACTTGTTTGGGATGATCCAACGCGATAGTCTGGCTGATAAGACCTCCCATTGAAACCCCAAAGATATGCGCTGATTCAATACCAAGGGCATCCATGAGACCCACAGTATCTTCTGCCATATCAGCAATTGTGAAAGGTTCTGACGGGACCGTAGAATTGCCCACTCCCCGGTTGTCAAAAGTGATGACACTGAAATCTTTTTTGAAATCATCCACTTGCAACCGCCAGGTTTCTCTCACCTGGCCGAATCCACCTATCAGGATAAGCGGATCTCCGGAACCATGAATACTGTATGCTATTTCAATATGATTCACCTGTGCTTTGGACATCATATTTCTCCTTTCATGTGGTGAATTTTTCCAACCTGGAAATGACTTCTTCGGCTCCAAAAACGATTTCCTCCATTATCTCTTTAACGCTCTGAGACTTCTTTATCATACCGGCAATCTGCCCACCAGGGATCGATCCGTTCACGATATCTCCTTTGATAAGCCCTTCTCTGATTTTGCCTCCACCGAATCTTCTTAAATCATCCCCTGAAATTCCAGATCCCTCTTTGGTAAGCCATTCATCCGTGAAATAGTTTTTCATTGCTCTCATGGGAGTGCCTGTGACTTTTCCCGTAACCACCGTATCTTCAATTGACGCTTGAATGAATAAATTCTTGAGATCAGGATGACAAGGAGACTCTTCGGCGACGATGAATCGGGTTCCCATCTGAATTCCGCAGGCACCCATTGCAAGGGCTGCCACGAATCCTCTGGAGTCCCCAAAACCTCCTGCGGCGATCACGGGAATACTCACTGCGTCTCTCACCTGGGGAACAAGAGGAAGTGTGGCGATTTTACCCACATGGCCTCCCCCCTCACAGCCGGAAGCTATGATCGCCGCTGCTCCTTCTTTTTCCAACCGAACAGCATGCTTTACTGAAGGAACCACGGGAAGGACCTTTACTCCGTGCTCCAGAGCCAATGGAAAAATTTTCTTGGGATCAGAAACACCGGTTGTTATGACTTTTACCTGCTCGTCACAGATGATTTCCAACTTGCCTTCCATGGCAAATTCCCACATGATCAAGTTTACTCCGAATGGTTTGTCAGTCAGGTCTCTTACTCTTTGAATGTCGTCCTTCAGATTTTCAAGTGGTATGGTACCACTTGCCAATATGCCGAACCCCCCTGCATTTGATACGGCCGCAGCCAACTCAGGAGTCCCTACCCATCCCATTCCCCCGAGTATGATGGGATATTTTATTCCCAGAAGATCACACAACTCAGTATGGATCATGCTTCTCTCCTTTTTAATCTTCATTGGCCTTTATATGATCATGCTACATGAATGCTTCAACGCCTTATGAATTTCCACTTAAAATGCCAACCAAGTCAACGCCTGCCCGCTGCTTGTTTGATGTATTTCTTGTGAATGACAGCATCCCATTAGGAAAGAATCGTTCAACTTAGATTGAATGTTTTTAAGGATGCATAGATGAAGAACTATAATAACTTGTTTTACAATTGAAAATCAAGTCATTTCAAATGCCTGCAAGGTCAAGGAAGATGAGGGTAATTTATGGGATTTTCTCGGATGTGATTTTCCTGGAACATGCCCTAGCGCACAGGTCTGCTTCCTGATGTCATTCAGAATTTGTTGAGATTTTTAATGGCTGTAATTGAAGAGGAGATAGAGCTCCCAATGAACGACCAAGAGGAAAGGTACGAAAACCATGATAAAGAGGGATTTCACTTGAAATTTGGTCTTAAATAGATAGATATCCTTTGTTAACAAAATAATAAGCATAGCAGCCCATGTTAAAAAATACTTCACCCAGAAGAAAACAAGGGGGCTGCAATCCAGATAATAGGCCATGACCGGATTGAGTTCCACTGCTCCCTTGTGGAGTACCAAGTCGAGTGTGAAGAGGGCGTCTAATACACTCAAACACATTATGAACAAGATTGCAACACAGGTTTTTCTGCCATGCCTGTCGATCCAATGAAGTCTGTACCTGTCCTCTTCTCGTCTCGCTTGACTTCGTCTCCCCGTCAACAAGAACTTGCTGAATAAGCCAATGTGTTTCCGCCGTCTGTCATGACCGGAGCGTCTTTCCAAAAGTTGTGGATCAGATGTTCGAGAGTCCATTTGTGATTGTATAAGCAACTTGAAAACAGATAGAAGTATTTCTTGGATAAACCGGAATTACTGGAGAAACAATACATTTCAATGAAGCATATATATGGAAATACTTCGCAATGGACGTGCCAAAAAAAACCAGGAATTCATAACAGGTTGAATATTATGTGGGAAATGCTGAGATGGGTTGTGGGGTGGGATGTGAAACTGAGAAAAGTTTTTTCCATTTTGTGTAATTCATTACATAAAAGTGGATTGTTTTTTAACTTCTCAATAACTTCGGTAAATATCCTTATGCCGTAGTTCACATTAGAGCGAATGAGAGCTCCCCTGTGAACTACGGCATGTTTCCGGTCTTTTTGAGAAGTTACATTGTTTTCACCTAAATGCTAAAAAAGCAATGAAAATATTATGATCAATCCATTCGAAAGATAGAGAATACGTATGTAATTGCCGTATCCGTCTAATTCCATCCAATCGTCGATTTTTCTGACAATACGGAGGAGTTTTACAAAGAGAGGAACAGTTAGGAGTGAAAGAAGAGCCATTGGGTGCAACATTTTTAAAAAGATCACGAAAAGAATGCTCACATATATAGCCGTCCAAAAGAGAATCAAACAATGAAACGCACGTCTCTTTCCAAGACGAACAGCCAGTGTGTATTTTCCTACGGCCTTATCGGTCCTCATATCCGGAAGACTCTGATAGTACAGGATCACAGCCACCATGAGGCCCACTGGAATGGATATGAAAAACGGTACCCAATCCGGTCTTCCTGCAATCACCCAATATGTGCCCACAACCATGACAGGGCCCATGTTCACCCCGACAAAAAGTTCGCCAAGCCCATGATATCCGTACTTTATAGGTGGTGCCACATAAAAATAACTGCTGAAAAGTGCTAGCAAGAGAAACGGCAGCAGTGCCCACAGTTTTAAGATGAAGAGGAAATAGAAAGCCACGAGGGATGCAAGCAGGTAACACAGAAGAATTGCCTTGAACAGCTCATCAGGGGAAATCTTTCCCTCTTGGATGACTCGCGAGCCGCCAATGGACTCCCCTGCATCAGTGCCCTGTATGTGATCGAAGTAGTCGTTCGCCAAGTTTGTGGCCAGATGTACCATGAAAGCACCGATCACAACAAGAATAAATCTTGAAATGTGCCAGGAACCGTTCTCTGCTCCAAGAATCCAGCCGATGATGAGGGGGATAAAGGTGGCGATAAAAAACGGAGGTCTGCTTGCCTGGACCCACGCTTTGATCATATCACGATCATATTTCATTTTGTTCTCGGTTTGTATCCGATGTGAAGATAAGTAATCCCCAATGTGAGTGGGTGCATTTCAACATCCACGCATCCGGATTGTTCCATGAGGTTTAGAAAATCACGGGGGTGAGGGAAATTGATGATGGAATCTCCCAGGTAGTAATAGGCCTTTGGGTTAGGGGTAAAGATGCGGGCCAGGAATGGCAGCAGTTTCTCCAGGTAGATACGATAGATACCTCTCAGAAATCGACTCCCAGGGGTGGTCATTTCCAGTACCATGACCTGACCACCAGGGACCGTTACCCGTACCATCTCTTTTAGGGCTCTCGCTTTGTCCGGGATGTTTCGAATGCCAAATGCGATGCCCACCACATCAAAACTATCGGATGGGGTTGGGATATACAAAGCATCACCCATGAGCATGTGTATCCTCGATGAAAGATCATTTTTTTCAATCTTTTTCATTCCCAATTCCATCATTTTTTCGACGAAATCCAGTCCTGTAATATGAATTTCAGGATGATTCAAGGCCGCTTCAATGGCAAGATCGGATGTGCCCGTGGCCACATCCAGAAAACGGTATGTTTCAAAGAATCTCATCTTGTGCACTGCAAATCTTCTCCACGCGATATCGCGACGGAGGCTCAAAAAATGATTCAGGAAATCGTACCTTCCCGTAATCGTCGTAAATATATCCTTTACCATGCCGATACGTTCACTGTCCGTCACTTGATTTATGGAAGGATATTTTTTGTTTATGCCCTTTTCCATTGACATACTCGTTTTTCTAGAAGGTCAAAAATCTCATAAAGAAGAATCCCAATCCCGGAAAGACCTATTATGCCGACAAACATGGCTGTGTAGTCGGCTCTGCCCCAGGCGTCTATGATGTAAAATCCCAGCCCTTCCCTGGTGCCTATGGATTCCACAAAGAAAAGTACGGCCACGGCAATACCCGTGCCGACCCGGAGCGAAGTAAAGATGCCCGGCAGACTGACGGGCCAAACAACATGTCGAAAGAAGTTCCGTCTGTTTCCCCCCAGGGATTTGAATGCATAGATCATCTCCGTCCCCACCTGCCTGGCCGAATCCCTTGTGGTGATGAGCAATTGAAAGAATATAATGAGGGCTATCAGCACGATTTTCCCCGTGTCTCCCAGGCCGAAAATCATCAAAACAATGGGCAGGAAAACTATTTTAGGGATGGGGTAACTCAAATAGACCAAAGGTGTAAAGAGCCTGTCGAGTCGATGGCTGCCGCCCAACAATAGACCAAGGGGGACTGCGGTGATGAATGCACAGACGAGGCCCGCAACCACACGATACCCACTCGCCCAAATGTGCAGCCAAAACGATGTTCGGCCGCTCTCCCGAAAGAGCATGATGAAGGTGGGACGAGGGCCAGGGAGGAGATCCTGCCCAACCAACAAAGAAAAAACATACCACATCCCTATGATGATGAAAACGGCCCCAAGATAAGGGATAATTGCGGACTTCCTCATTCGACCTCTTTCAGGATTTGTCTCAGCAAGACAACCTGCTGAAAAAACTCAGACTGTTCCCTGTAATCCATCTGTCCCATACCCGGGTTGTCCATGGTGGAGTGGATACCGGTGGCGTATTCATTCATTACAATGATTCTCCGCCCCAAAAACACGGCCTCTTCGATATTATGGGTGACGAGAATGAAGCTGAAAACCCGATCGCGAAAAATGCGCAAAAGAAGGTTTTGAACGTGTTCCCGCGTTATTGTGTCCAGTGCGGCAAAAGGTTCATCCAGAAGCAACAACTTGGGATTGAGCAACAGAGCCCTTGCCAGTGCAACCCGTTGGCGTTGCCCGCCGCTGAGCTGATGGGGGTAGAGATGGTCCAGACCTTCTATGCCAAGTTCTTGTTTTAAATTTAAAAGAGTTTCTTGAGGGACC
>JAXHSZ010000455.1:0-20911 GCA_034190725.1 Thermodesulfobacteriota bacterium | reverse complement strand
ACTTCCCTTTGAAGCCCCACTTTTTCAGCTTTGACGTTCCCTCTTCAATCTGTACCTGAACAGATCTTTGACCGTTAATATGAGGTGGCACAAAACCCGGAGTATGACAATAGATACACCCTCCGTATCCTACCTTTCCATCCCGATTAGGACAGGTGAATCCGGCATCAATGGATATCTTGCGAACTTTAAAACCGAACTTGTCCTTTAAAAATCGATCAAATGTATAATATGGTTTCTTACCGGTGTTTCCTTTCATTTCTTCCATTTTCATATTAATTTAGTGCTATGAAATAGATAGCTGGCAGAAAGCTTCAACGGCGGTCAAATTTTAATGCGTGTACTGTCTGAGCATCTTAGTGAGCGTTAAGAAAGAACAGGGAATTACCTCACATTTTCATGGCTGAAATAGAGTGGAATGGAAATACCAAATTGAATGGTCACATACTGTTCTTTCTTTACACTCACTTAGATACGAGTTTTACAGGCATTAAAATTTGACCGCCGTTGAAGCAGCTCTTTTCAAAAAGCTAAAATATTACCCATTTTCAAACTTTTACAACAATTCTTTGTTACTCCAAGGCCTTGTCTACCTCTGCGGATTCGAAGGTCGCCATCTGAGTCATGATCTTGACCGCAGCTTCGATCACGGACATGGCTATGGCCGCACCGGTTCCCTCCCCTAATCTCATATCCAAATCCAAAATCGGTTTCTGACCAAGTTTTTTCAGCATCCTTTTGTGTCCGGCTTCGGAAGAGAGATGAGAGTAGAAGAGATATTCATTTATGGTGGGATTCATGGCTACGGCGATCATGGCACCGGCTGTAGATATAAAACCGTCAATCACCACTGGTATCCCATGAGAGACGCTTCCGATAATCAGACCGGCAATACCCCCTATCTCAAATCCTCCCACCTTTGCCAATACATCCAGCGGATCCTCAGGATTCGGGTTATTCCGCTGTATGGCCTCTGCAATGACAGCAGCCTTTTTCTCCAAGGTCTTGTCATCTATACCGGTTCCTCTGCCGGTCACTTCTGTAGCAGGCAAGCCGGTAAGTACGGAAAGAATAGCACTGGAGGGTGTGGTATTCCCTATACCCATCTCTCCTGTTCCTATTATATCTACACCGTTCCGAGCATATTCTTCAGCAAGATCTATTCCCACCTGTATTGATTTCAAGGCTTCATGGTGTGTCATGGCCGGACCTCTTAAAAAATTCTGTGTGCCGTGGCCCACTTTATTTATGACGAGCCCATCTGCAGGTTCAAAGTCATGATCCACTCCGATGTCTATGACCACCACTGAAGCCCCCACATGCCTTGCAAGCACATTGACAGCGGCTCCTCCATTGATCATGTTCAAAACCATCTGGATCGTGACCGCTTTTGGATAGGCACTTACTCCTTCTTTTACGATACCATGGTCACCAGCAAAGGTAAATATCACTTTCTTCTCTATGGATGGTGTTAAATCCTCTTTAATAGCGGAGTATCTCTGGGCAATGGTTTCAACCTTACCAAGGCTCTCAAGTGGTTTTGTAAGGCTGTCCAGCCTCGATTTTGCCTGCTTTAAGTAGTCCTCGTTCAGGGGATGTATCCCGTTTAATATCTTTTCTACATTTTTCACTTCAGGCCTTCCTCCCTCTTGGCAGAATTATATATTATCATGTTATTGCTTTCTAACGAAAATATCACTTACCTTTATATTACAATCATCTGAATGGAAGTTTTATGTGAATTAACATTTGATTGCCGGTGAACGATTTTTTTCAAAAGGCTACCCGTTTCCCAATTGCTTCCATTCTGTAACATTTCCACAAATCCGGCAGTGAAAGGTGTTTCTATGGACTCCCGTTCCACAGCAATCACATGTCTTTTCTCCTTTCTTAGGGGCAGGTATCTCACCGACTACCTGTCTGTAAATACGATAATAATAAAAATGCTCCTTATTCCAGAATCGTATGGGGAATGCCTTTCTTCCCTCTTGAAATTCTTTATCGGAAACCCATGATGCGATGATTCTTCTCAGTTCCGTCATGCCTGAGCCATATTCCAGAGGTCTTTTCTTTTGCCATAAAATCTCATGGGGCAGGATTCCGGAAAATGTCTTCCGGAGTATCCACTTTCCCCAGATTTGCCCATTCTCTTTTCTGATCTTGAGATTCAGTGGAATCTCCTTACTGAAACTGACAAATTCATCATCAAGAAATGGCTGTCGAATGTCTATTCCAAAGACCTCCCCCATTGTATTTGAACTGAAATTCATAGTAGAATGCATTAATACCATATACTGATCAAGGTCTTCCATGGTCAACATGAAATCATAACCGGCAAAGATTTCATCACTTCCATCACCCGTCATCACACTCCTTATTCCCATATCCCGGGCGCGTTTGAGACCCAGATATACAACCACATCATTTGGTACGACAGGGTCAAAACTCCTCATTATTCTGATGACTTCGGGGATTGCTTCCACTGCATCATCAATTGTAACCGTTACAAAAAAATGCTCCAGTTTGAGATATCGGGCTACTGTGTCTGCATAATCCCTGTCGTCACCATATGATTCAAGTCCAATTGATATGGCCAAACTGTTTTGCGAAAAGGCTGCTCCAAGGGATGAATCGAGACCTCCGGAAAGGAGAATCCCTTCTGCTGGATTTCTTCTCGCCGCTTCCATGAATCTTTTTTTCAACTCATAACAGATCTCAACCATATCCATCGACTTTTTTAGCGCTCTCATTCACAGATTCAATGATACATTTTACGTGAGAATTCCATTTGTTAACTTGTGTCCAGTACCCACTGCCTGAACGAATTGAGAAGTTGCGACCTGTGAGGTTATGCAGGATTATTGTAAGCTTGCTGGCTGCTTGCTTTGTTTGCTTCTTCTATGGAAGAATCCTGCAAGCATCCGAATAGAGATACAAAGCATGCAATCCCGTTACACATGTAACATGAGGATATCCCTTAATTTAAATGAAGAAAAAGCAAGGAGCCGGCAAGCGGTGAATCTGCCAACCGAACAGGTCGAGAAGTTGCATACAGAGAATTCACGATGATCCTATTTAAAACTCGTATCCCACAGTGAAAAACACAGATCTGCCTGCCCCAGGATACCCCACGAGTTCGGTTTCTGATGTGGTTTGATCCGTGAAAGGATCAAAATAGGTATCGTATTCTTCATCAAAAAGATTGGTCCCAACGAGAGAGAACACCCAGTGTTCAAAGAAGTATTGCTCGAGTTTAAGATCCATTGTCCAATAAGAATCAAGGGTTGCTGTTGGGACTATTATGGTTTTGTCCGAACCATAATACGGGCGCTTTCCAGTATGCCTGATTGTGGTTGAGACTGTCAATCCAAAGTCGGTCCAATAGGTGAAGCCGCTCTTCGCATGACTTTTCGCAACATATGTTGCCTGTCGAGTAACAAATTCATTTTCTTCTTCCGCATCCGTGTACGTGAAGTCGAAGGAAAAAATCATATTACGAAATGGTCCAAGCTTCACACCCACCTCAATGATATTGGCCTTGAAACTGTCCAGATTTATGGGGCTATAGTTAAAATTACTGTCAGGTTCCCATAGGATTTTACCCTCCACATCCCAATGTGCATATGATACGCTTGCAAACGCTCTGTTCTTCACTATGGTGTGCTCTATTGTGAAATCAGTATGCCAACCGGTTTCCGGCCTAAGATCGGAATTTCCTTCCAATGACAAAAAACCGTAGTCTTCGTAAGGCCAGAAAAGGTCATTGGGTGTAGGTGCCAGAAAATGTTTCCCATGACTGACCTTTAGAATTGTATCCTCCTCTGGGTTGACAATCAATCCCCACAAAGGGATGTTTTCCGTCCCGAATTCGGAATGTTTCTCTTGCCTAATACCGGCTAAAAGCTTTATATACATTGAGGGTCTGTACTGCGCTTCAGCATACATTCCGGTGGTGTGAATATTCTCATCAATGAGGGACTTTGAACTGTTGTCCTCAGCCCCTGTGCCGTCCAGATCAATGCTATCATTTTCCCAGACAAATTTTTTATGTTCTACTCCCAGAAGGAGACCGGCTCCTTCGAAAGGGGTAATATTTACGTTTCCCTCCGCACCATAGATATCATTGGTTACCCAGGTTTTATAGCCCGGCAAATCCACGGAAGAAGCAACATAACGGGAGTAATTAAAATTTTCCATGGTTGTGTAATCTCCCCTGAGGCTGAAGTCAATATGGTCAGAAGGTTTACTTTTGATTTGCAGAATCAGATGGGCGTCCTCATCACTGCCTCTGTCAAGGAGACTGGCGGCTTCATTATTATAGACCTCTACTCCGTTCACGAAATAGCTTTGTGTTCCGTCAGGCGGCTCTGCTCCGGGGCGACCATATTCTCTGTCAATATAATCCCCGTAGAGGCTTATATCCAATGCGTCTCCTTTCTCCCAAACGAGCTTTAATGAAACATCTTTGTGATCCAGATCACCATTGTCACGGAATCCGTCAGTTTCCTTCCGATTTGCTGTAATATAATACCCAAAATCATCTGCAATGAACATCCCCTGCTCAGCGGAAATAACATAGGCATCATTGGAACCATAACCTGCACTGACTTTACAATCGATCTTGTCTCTTTCCGGTCGTTTGGTAATAATGTTAATGGTCCCTCCCATTGCACCCGAACCATAAAGAAGTGATCCTGATCCTTTCACCACCTCTATTCGTTCAATAGTATTGAGAGGGATTCTGCCCACATCAGCCACACCGAGAGAAGGGGAGTTTATACTGACACCATTGACCAAAACCTGCGTTCCACTCCCTGTCATACCCCTTATATGGACCTCTTCAATAGCTCCTCCATAGTTTCCTAATGTCCTCCAATCAATACCCAGTTCATTTGCGAGAAGTTCCCCAATGGTTTTTGCAGGAGAGTTCTGAATGTTCATTTCATCTATAAGAACAACAGCATTTGGAATGTCCTTCCGTTCTTCCGGAGTCTTGGTGGCACTGACCACCACTTCTTCCATTTGAATTTCTTCTACTGTATATGCTGGTGTAACAGTACAACAAACAAAGAATGAAACAATAACAAACAGTATTAAATTCCGTATCATCTGATCCTCCTTATGTGTTGTGTTTTGTATCTATCGATTCGTTTCTGGGTGAATATACACACTCACAAAGAAGAAGGGATTTTCTTTGCACCTTTTCCCACAATAACCTCCTTTCCCCCTCGGTTGGGAATGTTATTTTGCCCGTCAGGCAAGTCTCCTGGCTTGCGGCAATCCATCGTCCCACGCCTTCCCAATCCCCTTTTCGGAAATCAGTGGCACTGTGTGGGCTCTGTTCCGCCTACAGTTGCGGGGCAGCGCCGGCTTTTGACCGGCTTCCTCGATCTGACGGATATGATAAAATCGTTACTGTTTTTCTTGGTGAAATTTATCTTCCCTGACCTCTGTAATCCTTTATCTTTTCCTGGACACTTTTACCCGAATGTTTCTGTGTTCTTGCTCAATGGAGTCACCCTCGGTGAATCGGTTACCGAATTTCTATCAACAAGGACACGACACCCATATACCCCTTCGATATTCTCTCTTGTGATAACCTGTTCCGGAGTGCCGATCCTGCGCACGCCACCCTTATCCAAAAGAAGTATCCTGTTACAATACTGAGCAGCCAGATTTATGTCGTGAGAGACGATGACAACGGTTAAACCATTGGCTGAACTCAAGCCCTTTATTAAATCATAGATCTCTATCTGGTGCGTAATGTCGAGAAATGACGTTGGCTCGTCAAGAAGCATTACATCCGGCTCCTGAGCAATGGCCCTTGCTATCAGAATCCTCTGCTTTTCACCCCCGCTGAGTTCTCCCATCCCCCTGGCAGCGAAACCGATTGTGTCAGTCATCTTCATGGCCCTCCGGGCTATTTCATAATCCTCCTCTCCTTCAAAACTGAGCCTGCTCAGATAGGGTGCTCTCCCCATCAGAACCATCTCCATCACGCTGAAAGGGAAAACACTCGGAGATTCCTGGGGAACCATACTCAAAACTCTGGCCAACTCCCTCCTCTTTATATTTTTTATATTTACTCCATCAACGGAAATATCCCCTTGCTGGGGTACAATGGTTTTGTTCAGACTCTTTAACAAGGTTGTCTTTCCCGAACCATTGGGACCGATTACACCCAAGAACTCCCCTTTTCCTACTGAAAAAGAAACTTCTTTTAAAACCCATTCCTCAATGTATTTGAAGCTGACTTTTGAAACATCGATCATACCCATACGTCAGATTCCTTTCCTGCGCAGAAGATATACAAAGAAAGGAGCGCCGAAGATGGCCGTTATGACTCCCACCGGCAATTCCACAGGCGCAAGTACAGTTCTTGCCATGGTGTCGGCCAATATGAGGAAAGAGATGCCAAAGAGCCCCGATGCTGGCAGAAGGAGGCGGTGATCAGACCCGAACATCATACGCATCATATGGGGAACGATTAATCCCACAAAGCCGATAATACCGCTTACTGAAACAACCGCCCCCGTCATCAGGGAAGCACAGACAAGTAAGAGTTTCTTCACCTTTTCAACTTCGACACCGAGTTGGAGAGCTGTCTCTTCTCCTGTAACGATGAGGTTTAAAGGATGAGCATGAAAATAAATAAGAGTGAATCCAACAATAACAAATGGAAAAACAACTATGATTTCGCTATATTGGGAGAGGCTGAAATCCCCCATTAACCAGAAGAGGATGCTGTGAACCCTTTCATCCCTGGTCATTGATACCAGAAATAGTATTACGGCAGAGAAGAATGCACCGACTATCACACCGGCCAGAAGCAGGGTGTTGGTGTGAAGCCCGTATCCTGTTCTTCCAATACCTAAAACCAGAACAATAGTTAAAAGTGCTCCGCAAAAAGCAGCGGAAGGCACACTCAAAAATCCAAAGCCGATACCAGAAATGATCGCCAGGATGGCCCCAACTGCCGAACCGCTTGAAATACCCAATATGTAAGGATCTGCCAGTGGATTTCGGAAAAGTGCCTGAAACACTGCGCCTGCCACCGAAAGAGAGGCACCGACGATTCCTGCCAGTATGACCCTTGGCAGACGTATCTGAAGGATAATCATCCTGTCCGTATCAGTCCATCCGTGAATGGACCCGGTTACTTCTCCAAATACTCCCCTCAACACCTTTGCTAACCCGATTTCGGCAGTCCCCAATGATATGGAAATGATTCCAACTGCAATACAAGTAACGGTAAGGGATACGCATATGATGATCACTTTACGAAGAGTTACAACCATCTTTGAACGACCTCATATTGTGCAGAAATTCCGAAATCTTCACCCAGAAGCTTCAAATTTGAATTCTGACACTCCTGATTATTGAAAAACCTCCGGGTGAATAATCTTTGCAAGGGCCTCTAATCCATCCACAATACGGGGGGAGGGATGATCAAGAAGGTCCGAATCGATAATATATATCCTCTCATTCTTCACAGCCGGTATATTCTTCCATCGTGTCCATTCCTCTTTCTTCCTTTCAAATCCGCCGCCCCTGTGCATTGAAGATATGACAATGATATCAGGAGACCTGACAAGGATCTCCTCCATACTGTATTGGGGATATTTCGTCTTCTCATTCCCTGAGATATTGAAACCACCGGCCATTCCGATGAGATCATTATGAAAAGTATCCCTCCCTACCGTTACTATTGGATTAATCCCAATCTGAAGAAATACCCTTGGTCGATTGATATCTTTGGTATGACTCAATATATAATCCATCCTGCTTTTCAATTCTTCAACCAGCTTACCAGCTCTGTCTTTACAACCGGTTATCTCTCCTATATTCTCGATTGTCTTGAGGATATCATGCACGCACTTTGGATTCACAGCATAGACACTCAATCCCAATCGGTCCAGTGCATCCACGGATTCTTTTTTGTTCCCGTCAGCTATTGCTATTACAAGATCGGGATGCAAAGAGACGATTTTTTCAACATTCAGATTGATGTAACTTCCCACTTTTGGCTTTTTTCCGGCTGCATCAGGGTAATTACTGAATTCTGTAACACCTGCTACCCGATCCCCCAGGTTGAGATGAAAGAGAGTCTCCGTAATACTGGGGGCAAGAGAGACGATTCTCTCAGGAGTACTAGGGACATTGACCTCCCTGCCCATTTCATCCACATAGGTCCCAGGAGAAGCCGTATTTTCATACAGAACAAGAAAGATACACAAAATGAAAAATACAAACACAGTTTTCGATTTCATGACAATAAAAAAACCCTTAAATCCTTTTGGACTTAAGGGTTGCACCCAGTTTCCTTCACCCTCCCTTTCCTCGAAGAAGAGGTAAGTCCGTATATAGGCAGGTTTTCTGACTCTCAGATTATCCTACTTCCCACGCCTTCCCATCTCGATTCTTCGAAACAGTGGCTTTGAGTGAGCGAATCTTACCCACTTGTGAGTTTCGTTCCTGATTACAGCGGCGGGACCGTCCCCGTCTTTCACGAGGTTCCCTATTAAACCCATCAAAAAGGGTACCTATATAACCGAAATCTTTATTTTTATGATCTCTTGTACCAGATTTCATAAGAACGGTCAAGAGAAAATTTTCAACTGGTGCAATTACACATGATTGTGGGAAGAAGCCGGTAAGCAGTTAACTTGGCTCAGTGTACAGATCGAAAGTTTTTTAAGTGTGAGTAATAATTGATCAATATATAGATGACTCTCTCTGTGCAAGCATTGAGAAATTACTTATTTTCCTTGACACTTAAGGACAGCTCTCATATACTTTTTTGAAGTCAATATTGGTTAGCTCATTCGGGTCATTCGGGCGCATTGTAAAAAATGTCTTTTTCTCATTAAATGATAAGGCTTATGAAAATGAGAAATAGAATACATTTATACTTCATTGACAACAATATTTCAGAGCCTTTTCATGGTGGAAGGATGTGTTCATGAAAGTACAAGATGATATGGCAACGAAGCTCATAGTAGACTCTTATATGGAACTCAATGCATTGTTCATGCTTAAAACAGACAAACAGACTTTTTTAAGCAGAATACTGAGCATATCAGAGGATGAGATTGTCGTGTCATCTCCTATGGAAGATTATCCTTTGCCTGACATGACCGTCGAACTGCACTTTCATGACGAATTGGGATGGTACTGTTTTGAATCGGTCGTGAAAGCAGCTCCCGATTTCGATAATCCACAAATCTCATTATCACGACCCATATCCGCTGAACGATTTGTACACAGAAAGTATACTCGGGTGTCAACTGACCTGGAAGTACAGTATAAAATTATTGGAAGCGGAGACTACAGAAAAGCAAAAATTCTTGACCTGAGCGTTGGCGGAGTGCTCCTCCAAACCGATCATCAGGTTGATATTGAGCAAAATATTGAGATAAAGCTGTCTTTGCCTGGTCAAGAAATTCCTCCTCTCACAGCCATGCCATGCCGAGAAATGCCGGAAACAGCAGATGATACACCACCGTATTACACCGGATATGAATTTGTGGAACTCAGTCGAGAAACAATGTATGCAATACAACATTACTTGCGCCAGAAGTTACAGGAGAAGAAACCATAACTTCGATCGAAAGCATGTCACACTGCACTTGTATATTTGAAAACATATTGAGTATCAGCTCATGAATACCAATCATTACAAATGATTATAACCTGCCATACATAGATTAGCATTGCTAAAGAGAGGGCAGGAAAGAAACCAAATTACCTCCATACTTAAGGTTAGAATAACTTACTGTCTCTGGTTGGCCATTTCAGCATTCTTAATGTTACACATTCAATATCTCTGCAGCAAACCATACCCTTCGTCGCCCTAGAATATGCTTTTGCATTTACTGAAAATTGAATACCAGTGACATGAAAAAAATTCGATTGTGCGGTTAACCAACTTTACTGCTTGCAGGCTACTTACCACAATCCTGTATAACCCATAGGTCGATATATTTAATCTCTTCGTAGTGCTTTATTTTGTAAAGGCATATTCATTTTATGCCGATACTGCTATAAATCCTCATTCAAACTGCATTTAAAGGAGGTGCCCAATGAGGCTCTTAACACGATCTGATTTTGACGGACTGGGATGTGCCGTGCTTCTCAAAGAGGCAGGTGTTATAGATGACATAAAATTCGTTCATCCAAAGGACGTTCAAGACGGAAAGATAGAGGTAACCGGCAACGACATTCTTGCAAATATTCCATACGTGAATGGATGTGGTCTCTGGTTTGACCATCATTCAAGTGAAGCGGAAAGACAGGTTTACGGAAAATTTAATGGTGTAAGTGATCCCTCTGCTCCAAGTGCGACAAGTGTCATATACAATTATTATGGTGGAGAGGAGAGGTTCTCAGATGCCCATTTCAAGGATCTCGTTGCCGCAGTCAACAAATCTGATTCTGCACAATTTACTGCGGACGAGATACTCAATCCAAAAGGTTGGGTTCTTCTCTCCTTTATTATGGATCCAAGGACAGGGTTAGGCCGTTACAAAGATTACAGAATAAGTAATTACCAGTTAATGATGGATATGATCGATTATTGCAGAGACAAAACTGTCGATGAAATTCTGAATCTCAATGATGTGCAAGAAAGAATGAAACGATATTTTGATCAAGACAGTCTTTTCCGAGAAATGGTCAAAGGGAATACAACCATTAAAGGCAATGTCATTGTTTTGGACTTGAGGGATCAAGAAGAGATTTACACAGGAAACCGTTTTCTCCTTTACAGCCTCTATCCGGAACAGAACATCTCAATACAGGTCATATGGGGTCTTCGCAAACAAAATATTGTTATGACTTGCGGACACAGCATCATAAACAAAACATCAAAGGTTGATATTGGGTCACTGATGTTACAATATGGCGGAGGTGGGCACAAGCAGGTCGGCACATGTCAGGTCCCAATAGAAGGTGCGGATGAAATCCTTGAGAAACTCATACAAGAAATGAACAAGGATAGCTGAGAATTAACTGCTCAGTTCAGTAACTGACCGAAAAATTATGAAAAACATGAAATTAGAGGGAGCTCATTCTGTATTCTGAAAATGAAGATTTTGAGTCGTCAACGTTCAGCTATCAGCCCTTAAAAAATAAAGATTTCCGCTGTCTTAAACTCGATGCTGTTCGCTGTGCGCTGATGGCTCTTTGAATCTTCAATTTTTCAAGTGTGCCCTACTCCTTTTTCACAAGTATCAGACTTTTCATTCAATTACTATTCAAGGAGGGAATAATGGGATCAGAAAAGCAGATAGCCCTTGTTACAGGGGCGAGTAGTGGGATCGGACGGGAAACGGCCATAAAATTGGCGGGTGAAGGTTTTCAGATTATTGCCGTGGCCAGACGAAGGGAACGTCTTTTAGAACTTGCGAATCAGATCCAGGGCATCAATCCAAAAGAGATGGACCTGTCCAAACCGGAGGATGTTGAGAAGTTGTGCACGGAGATATTGGCATTGAAGGAACCGATCACGGTTCTCATCAACAATGCCGGATACAGTGTACGTGGAGGCCTGGAGGACGTTTCCATGGAAGCTGTAAGGCGTATCTTTCAAGTGAACCTCTTCTCAATGATGCGGATCACACAGGCGTGTCTGCCTGGCATGCGTAAACTCAGGAAAGGGACCATCATTAATATATCTTCTGCGGTGGGGAAATTCACCTTTCCTCTCGGCGGTGTTTACGCTTCTACAAAGCATGCTGTGGAGGCTATTACAGACGCATTGCGAATGGAAGTACGCCCTTTTGGAATTCGGGCTGTTGCTATACGTCCCGGTGTCATAGGCACAGAATTTAACGAGGCAGCAAATCAGATAACAGGCGACTTATTCGCCAGAACCGACCCTGATTATAAATCCCTTTATGAGGCGTCCGCATTGAGTTTGGGGACTTTTTTTTCAAGCATATCAATCCCAGGGCCGGATATAGTTGCAGATACAATCCTGGAAGCAGTTCTCTCGGATTCACCCAAAGCTGTGTATTGTGCAGGCCCTATAGTAGAAGAGTTCCTGGAAAAACGCTCTCAACTCAATGACGATGAATTTGATCGATTCATGGCTGAAAAGACCGGGCTTTTTGATTTAAGAGTCTGATGTGAATGTTATTCACTGAAAAATCTATCCGAAGTTAACGTTTTCATGCCACATCAAGCCAGGCGAGGAATTGTAACCTGTCTGTGTATATAGATTTCTCGTCGCCAATGCTTTCCAAAATGACGGAGTATCTCAATCTCCCCTCTTTTTCTGTCCAAAATTCCTGCATAATTTGTGCTACTCATGGTGTCATATTCATTGTCAAGGTTTGATGTTGATAGCCTTACACCCTACATATTTTTATCGATCTCTCATGCTAGACTGTAAACTTTGGTGCTTGAAATATGAGAGTTACGAGAATTACTCTGATTATCACAAATCTGTTGCATCTGAAAACTTTATGAATTGATATGACAGGATCATTAAAGTTTGTAAGGAAAGGAACCGATAGATATTTGGAGGTCGAACATCTTGCCAAAAGACGGAGGAGTCTTTGGAATCACTCAAACACCGTAGCGAAAGACGGAATGCCATTTCTCTTCCGGCAAAAGTCTTTATTATCGATCAGAACTGGATCGAGTCCGGCTCCCCTAATAAATATAACGCCCATATTCGAGATCTGTCAGTGGGGGGTATGTGTCTACATTTGAAAGATGTACATGATACCCTGAACAGTGATGATCTTTTGGGCAAAAAGATTAAGATTCAAGTGAATATTCCCGAAATGAACCAAAGTGTTTTCTTTTTCGGGGAGATCTGTTGGGGGAGATGTGAAAAACAGAACGAGCGCATGGTTATCATTGGAGTGCAGTTCGTTGAGATATCCGATTCTCACCTGAAGTACATCGAAAAACTTTCGGCAATCTGTCAAGAAGAACATAAAACGCGTCGCCGTGAAAAACGTCATAAAGTGTCTCATCCCATAAAGATACATGTCGTCAATCCGGGCTGGGTTAAGTCAGGTCGTCCTACAAAATATCGTGGTTTTGCCGAGAATCTTTCTCCGGGGGGGATGTGCATCTATATCCATGAGGGATATAATCCTCTGAATATAGATGATCTCATTGGGAAAAGAATCAAGATTGAGATGACTCTCCCTTCGATACATGATCGAATATATTTACTTGGGGAAGTTCGTTGGGGAACACGCAAGGGACAGGGAGCACATGTGGTCATGATAGGCGTACAATTCGTTGAGATGACCGACTTCCACTCCAAAGGGATAGAACAGTTCTTAACCATTAATGCGAAAGACCATAGCATGTTGTGGGATCTTTGGGACAACCTTATGGTAAACGGATAAGGGAGGATCGATCAAAGGTGATAGAACGAAAAATGTGGGCTGTTGGAGGAGGAAAGGGAGGCGTTGGTAAAAGCGTTCTCACTCTTTCTCTTGGTCTCTGGCTGGCTAATCTTGACAAGAAGGTTATCGTCGTCGATGCTGATCTTGGCGGAGCAAACCTCAATATCTTACTCGGTATACGTTATCCAAATGTCACATTAGAAAGTTTTGTTAATAGAGAGGTAGAGAACCTCGATGATGTCCTCATTGATACTCCCCATGAAAATCTGAGTTTAATCTGTGGCGCTGACGACATATTGGGACTTGCAAATCCGAAATATACCCAAAAACTCAGATTATTGAGACATCTCAATAATCTGGATGCTGATTATATCCTTCTTGATCTGGGTGCAGGTACTTCTTATAATGTCTTGGATTTTTTTCTCTACGCAAAGGGGAGGATCGCTGTCTTCAGCCCCCAGACAACTTCTCTGCAAAATGTCTATGGTTTCATAAAAAGTAGCCTTCTCAGACTGTTGCGTCGGGAATTTCGTCAAGATCAGACTCTCATTACACTTCTCACCGGATTCAGTAGTGGGACAGGTGAGGGGAAAATAAGTTCCATAAGTGAGTTAAAGCAGATTGTACGACAGATTGATGAAGAGAAGTATGTGAGACTTTGCCGAACAATAGATAACTTCGATATCAAGATGGTAAGCAATATGACAAAACAAAAAAAAGACCAGAAAATATCCGAGGTTCTGCGAGTCGTCTCGGAAAGGTATTTAGATCTTCATCTGACGGACTTTGGTTTTGTACCATATGATCCTGAGATTGAGACTTCAGTAAATAAAATGGTGCCTTTTCTCTTGAATAACAATAAGAGCAAGGCAGCTGTATCCACATATCAAATCGCCTACAGGATGATCCAGGAAGTCAACCCCGCCACTTCTGAGAGCATACAGGCTCACATTTCAAAATCATCCATGAATACTATTCCTGTTACAAATTTTTAAGTCCACTTCCAGCACATCTCCATCTATCCATCATTCAGAAGAATCAGCAGATCCGTTCACGGTTTCAGGGTTCACAGTATTTTGAGGATGAAAACCTGAATTTTATGCAGAGATTGTGGGAAAAGACCATTTTCGAATGGATACTCAATATATTCTAAAGCCTTATAATGCAATGATATTACCGTGCATTTTTATATCATGAGTATTCAAGGATCCATGTATTGATGGTTTGTGCAAAATATTACAGAGAAAGTTACGATTTCAAAAAAGAAAGGGGATAATTACTCTTTCAATTCTTCCCCCTTACAGAGTCTCTTGTCTACAAGCTCCTCAAGGTTGGTTGCCATCTCTCTAGCAAATTCTTCCTCCGATCCTTTCCACATCTTTGTTGTGTTTACCATTTTTGAGGAAACTATCCACGAGAAGTCACCTTTTTGAACATTCTCAAAACATGACAGTTGCCCTTGAATTCTCTTTGTCAATGCTTCTATGCCGCTTTGATGGGAACATGCAACAATGAAAAAGACCTCGCCACATTCAGGATGGCCCATTCTTGGTAATACCAGATCCTTATCCGGGAGAATGCAGTGTTTCAGAACGTTCCAGGTCTCTGCCAACATCTCTTCATCGGCCCTTGTCAGAGGTCGTCTCTCTCTTTTAAAGACTTCGACAGTGATGAATCCAACAAAATCACCTACAATGTTTTCGGGTTTGATGATCGGTGCAATGAAATCCATCAGTGAGAAAATCGGAAGAGTAAAGAAAAATGTACTGCCCAGCCCAGGTTGACTCTCCACCCAGATTCGTCCCCTGTGACGTGAAACCAATTCTTTGCAAATATAAAGGCCAATCCCAAGGCCTTTTCGACTCTCCTCGAATGTGTTATCCCCCTGATAGAGATAGTCAAAGATCTTTGCGCTTTCCTCGGGATTGATTCCACATCCGTTATCTGCAACCATTATGCAGAGAAAAAATGGCTCTTCATCTAAAACTCGAGCCTCTACATGTATTGTTCCATCTCCTGGCGTAAATTTAATTGCGTTATTAATCAAGTTATTGAGGATCTGTCGGACACGTTGTGGGTCAGCATAAACATGAGGGAGGTTATATGGAACATCAGTGGACAGGGTAATTCCTCTTGTAGCAGCAATAGTTTTAAACATCTCTGTGGTTTCGTTGATCAGTGTGGTTACAGACAAGCATTGTGGAACAATGGTCAGGCTGGTCGGCTCAGCACGGGTTGTTTCGAAAAGGTGGTTAATCTCCGTATGCGTTATTTCCAAAAGATCATCAATCATCTTTCGGAGTTGTTCAACGTTTCTCATGATAGTTCCTAAATATTCATGTTGTTCAGAAGTGATACCTCCTGACAATCCATCCAGAAGAATAGTAGTGAACTGATGAATCACACTCAATGGGGTGCGGAGTTCATGGGAAACTTTTGAAAGGAAGATATCTTTCATCTGGAGTTGATGCTGTCGTGTCTGCTCCAGTTCAACCAGTGTCTGTTTGTGACTTGTTATGTCACGGAGGGATGCAAGATAAGCAATCTTACCATCCCACTCTATTTCCACAACACGCATCTCTACAATCCCTATTCTTCCGTGCTTGCTTGTCGTATTTATTTCTGTTGTCTCGCCCCCCAATACAGGAAATCCAAACGTTGTTCCCACAAGTTCTTCAGACTTGTGACCCAACAGAAGTTCTGCTGCCGGATTGATGAAACGAATAATTAATGCCTGATCAACAATAATAATTGCATCAGCATTCTTTTCAATCACCTTGCGGAAACGGGCTTCACTGGCCCGAAGCACCTCTTGGCTGCGTTTTCGTTCTATGGCATATCGAATTGACCGCATAAGCGTAGAGATTTCATTTTGTCCTTTGACAAGATAATCCTGTGCACCTTCCTGCACTGCTTGTACTGCAAGTCTTCCATCCGTATGCCCTGTCAACATAACAATGGGAACATCCGGTGCCTGAGCATTGGCTCTGCGTAGTGTGTCGAGACCCTCACTGTCCGGCAAATTGAGGTCCAACAGAACAACATCTATGCCTCCTTTTTTCAGAATATCCAGCCCTGAAGAAAGACTTTCGGCAGATGTAACAAGAAATGAAGATCCACCCGTCTCTGTCAAAACATCTTTAACAAAACGGATGTAATAATTATCATCCTCTATCAGTAAAATGTTCACAAATGAGGAATCCTGGTTTGAGGTTGTCAATTGAACCATGTTCTGTCGTGTCCCTTAAATCAATTGAGGTTATTCAACATGAAGACCTTGAAATTTTTCGGATCTGTGGTTTACAAATCCCACAACTCTTTCTCATTTCATACTGCATATTTTGTGCCAATGAGGCAAAATATACAAATGATCATTGGGTGCCTTTTTTGGACCTTGACCACGGTTGTCCATTCAATAAGTAATGGATTTTTACAATATCAAGGAGGGCAAAATCTAAACGGAATATTTTGAGGATTGATGTCTGAGTCTGATGGGGAGAATGAGGAAAATGATAATTTTTGGGTGGAAAATATGTGGTATAAGATATGAGCTTTCAGCTTTGTTTGTGAGATACATCATTGTTTTTTATTTGCTTCATCCAAAACCATCCGACAGCACACCCTACAATATAGTATGGAAAATCGGACCATGTGAAGGAGGTCCCGAGCAGAGCTTTTCCGATAAAGCAACTCCTGATCCACTCAAGAAAAGGAGGATGCCACAACTGGAGGAATTCCAAAAGCGATGTAACAGTCAGAACACAGATTGCAATGATCCATGGCTTGGCATTGTTAAAGAGAAGCAGTATCAGAAGACACCAAAAGACCTCGTAGAAAACGCCGCTCAGAGAATTGTTCACCCAAAATGCGGCCGGTCCTGAATAAAATTTGCTGAAGAAGCCGATAGGCAGGATAATCAAGAGAGAAATGACTAGCAAAACACGTCTTTTTGAAAAGTAAAAAGATATATTCAACCTCCTTCTTTCGCCCAATAGGGTGAGGTTAGGGATTACATGATGAAACACATCCAGTCTTCACGTTTCCACTTACTACACGTTGGATGAGTCAGAATGTGGAGCAAAATAAAATTTTCTTTTCATTGAGCCTATGATATTTGTTGCCTCATGGATCGTCTGTTCCAGAAGGTCTCTCACTGAAAGTTCCTCTCTTATCATACCGCACACCTGGCCTAACATCACAGACCCATTCACAGGATTCCCTTCCACAAAAGCTGAATACATTTTTCCGCTGCCAAAACGGGCCATTTCCCGGCTGGCACCTCTCTTCTCTAACTTGAGCATCTCTTTTGCTAGACTATTGTTCAAGACCCTGCACCGTAACCCAGTTATATTGCCTGTAATCACTGTATCCTCGATAGATGCTTCCACAATGGCTCTTTTCGTCAATGTCGGGACCCTGCTCTCTTTTGTTACAATGAAACGGGAACCCATTTGAATTCCTTCCGCACCCAGAGCCAATGCAGCCACAAGTCCTCGTGCGTCTGCTATGCCACCTGCCGCAACAATAGGAATGTTTACAGCATCCACAACCTGAGGCACAAGTGGAAGTGTGGCTATATACCCAACATGACCGCCTGACTCCATACCCTCAATAATGAGTGCATCCGCACCATCCTGTTCTGCCCTAACGGCCCATTTCAATGATGGAATAACGGGTATACACTTTATTCCGGAAGGCTTTAGGGCTCTGATGATCTTTTCCGGATTTCCAATACCGTATGTCGCTACAAAGGCGCCTTCCTCTGCTATGGTTTCAAGAATTTCCTCCAGATGTGGGTGAGTGGCCACAACGTTTACCCCGTAAGGTGCGTCGGTGTGTTCTTTTAAGAGCCTTATTTGACTCCTTAACTCTTCAGATTTCATTTGAGAGCCGGTAGCCAGGATACCCAATCCACCCGCATTAGAGACAGCCGCAGGCAGATGAAATGTAGATGACACATGGGCCATAGCCCCTTGAAAGATGGGATACTTTATTCCCAACATCTGAGTAATCCGAGTTTCCATAGGCTGTTTGATCTTTAGTAGCTGTTCACGGGTTCAAAGTTCACAGGTTTCGGGTTTCAGGTTTCAGGTTCAAGAAAGAACACAGTGACAACTCAAAGCTATGTGTACGGAGAGGACATGGAGATCGAAAAAAAAGCTATTATGCTTGAGCGAAGAGTATATTTCCGGTCTTTCTCTCTTCTGACACCTGACACCCGAAACCAAAATTCGCGTGTTCGGGATGGTACGTCCTTGCCACGCAAGAACATCAGTGATAAGATTGTAAATGATTACTCTTTTTCCGGGCCGACGGCGATCTTCCCCTCAGACTCGTTCTATGGTCTTAAAATTCAGGAATATGATTATTTTCCAGGTAACTCCTCAATTCCTCACAGATCATCATATCCGTTGGAAATGCCATGTGTTCAGGCAAAAGATCCAGTGAGAAGTAACTTGCCTCTGCTGCGTCCGATCCTGCTTGAAGTGTACCTCCGATCTCTCTTCCCCAAAACCATATCCCCACAGTCTGTTTTTCCATATCATGAAAATTGGAATGGACATTAAAGACGGGCC
The DNA here is from genome assembly GCA_034190725.1 of Thermodesulfobacteriota bacterium. Taxonomy (GTDB): domain Bacteria; phylum Desulfobacterota; class UBA8473; order UBA8473; family UBA8473; genus JAXHSZ01. Next base: position 1,965 of record JAXHSZ010000455.1, on the reverse strand, counting down.
CAATTGTGACAACCAACCCTGTCTCCTCCTCGACCTCCCTCTGCGCTGAAACACGTACATCCTCATTCCATTCAACATAACCGCACGGTATACACCACTTCCCTTCATACGATCCTACACGTTTCACAAGAAGCAGTCCATCCTCTTTTAACAAAAGAACGGCAACCCCAACTATGGGATTTCGGTAATGAAAGAGATCACACGCATTGCAATAGAGCCTCAGTCGCCCGTGTTGGAATCGCTCTAGGAGTAATTCACTGCAAAAGGGACAAAATTTAAATTCCATAATTCCCTCGATGGTATTAATGTAGTGCTATGAAATAGAAAGCTGGCTGCCGTTGAACGACTCTTTTCAAATAGCTGAAATATTACCCTTAATGATAATGTGATGGGGCAAAAAAAGATATTCATTTGGCCCATTGCTCTCTTTATAACAGGTTCTCTTTGAGACATCAAGGTTTCAATTTCAGGAGCCATCACTTGAAGCAAACCAACTCAATCGCATGTACCGTACTTTTTTTCTTTGTCACAAAGTGACTTGATTTTTTTAAAGGATCTATTATATATAGTATAAGTAGATTCACACACGCATTGAAAGGCTGTGTGACATAAAGTTGGGAACACATTCCCCTCCAAAAAAAACCTTCCCATGTAAATCTGAAACAAAATAGCATATTCATTGCATTAGAGTGAGGTTTCAATATGGACATTCAGAAAGTAACCGAACAGGTGGAAAAAGAAAGCGTGATGATCAAGCAGATGATGATGGAGATTGAGAAGGTCATCGTGGGGCAGAAAGGACTCATAGAAAGTCTCATGATTGGACTTTTGTGTGACGGGCACCTCTTACTGGAAGGCCTTCCAGGTTTGGCAAAAACAACGGCAGTGAGAGCACTGGCCGCTTGCATCAATACCAGTTTCCAGCGGATTCAATTCACCCCGGATCTGCTCCCGGCAGATATTCTGGGAACACAAGTCTTTCGGCCCGATACAGGCCGGTTCGAAATGCGAAAAGGCCCCATATTCCACAATATTATCCTTGCGGATGAGATAAACCGAGCGCCTGCCAAGGTACAAAGCGCCTTGTTGGAGGCCATGCAAGAGAGGCAGGTTACCATCGGTAGAGAAACCTTTCAGCTGGATGTCCCTTTCATGGTATTGGCCACCCAAAATCCCATTGAACAAGAGGGAACTTACCCGCTCCCGGAAGCACAGACAGACCGATTCATGCTGAAATTGAAGGTTGACTATCCCTCGGACGTGGAAGAAAAAGAAATCATGAAACGGGTGTATTCCGGTGTGTCAGAAAGCGTCTGTTCAAGGATGGAATGTTCTTTATTACATCCGGCAAAAAACGTCATTGATAATATTCATATGGAAGAAAAGATAACGGATTATATCATTAAACTTGTACATACCACCAGATGCCCTGACAATGTGAGCCTCGATATGGGTCATCTGATCAGTTACGGTGCCTCTCCCAGGGCATCGATCTATTTGGGCCAGACGGCAAAAGCTCATGCCTTCATCAATGGAAGAGCATATGTGACTCCTCAGGATGTCAAATACATGGCACCTGCAATACTCAGGCACAGGCTGATTCTGAGTTATGAGGCAGAGGCAGATGGAGTTACGTCAGATGAAATCATAAACAGGCTACTTGAACGGATAGAAGTGCCGTAAAGGACCCCCATGCTTCCAAAAGAGCTTTATTCAAAAATACAGAAACTCCATTTTCGGACCAGGTTCCTGGCAAATGACCTGTTTGCAGGGCAGTATGTAAGCGCTTTCAAGGGAAGAGGCATGGAGTTCGCCGAGGTGCGAGAATATCAGATGGGGGATGACATCAGGGATATCGATTGGAATGTCTCTGCCAGATTCGGCCGTCCCTTTGTCAAGATATTTCATGAAGAACGTGAACTGAGAGTTGTCTTGGTACTGGATCTCTCGGCATCCAACCTTTTT
>JAXHSZ010000454.1:0-9316 GCA_034190725.1 Thermodesulfobacteriota bacterium | reverse complement strand
GTGTATCATGAGGATGAAAACCCGACTTTGTAACAGAACTTGGGGAAAATATCCATTTCCAGAAGAACATGAGATATTCAATTTCATAGGGCCGGATGGAAAAACTCAGTGATGGCATCCATCATGGACGAATGGACAACATCAGCTCAGAAAAGGTTTGAACATATCCTTACCAATGAAGCCGCTGCAGTGGTTCATTTCAAAATACCCTGGTTTGCCCTCTGTCGTATCCAAGAGACCATCGTTGCGGATTTGAAGAGAGCGTATCAGGGAAGAGTATCCTTTTTTGAGATGAATATGGAAGAATATGGGGAGACAGCAAAAGAATTGGAAATTCAGAGGGTTCCCACCCTCATCATATTTTCGGATGGAGAGGAGATACAACGTTTTGTGGGTCTCCAATCTGCTGATGTTCTGGAAAAGGCCATTGAATCGGCCCTGAAGAAATAAGACACGTAACTTCTCAATAACTTCGGAAAACAGAGGTGTGCAATAGCTCCCTTATGGGCTGCTGCATGTTCCCGGACTTTATGAGTAGCTACAAAACATTACACAAAGGAGGAAAAAATGAATAAAGGCGAGAAACTTGTCATCATCGGCTGTGGAGGAGTGGGTGGGCCTGCTGCAATGCTCTCCAAAAAACTCATGCCTGATGTGGATGTGACGATCATCAGGGAAGAAGAACGTTTCATAGTGAGGTGAGCATTGCCTCATGTTGTAGCAGGTATTGCTACAGTTGATGCCATTACAAATCCCCCGGACATGTTTGAAAAAGCAGGAATATCGAGTGTCATAGCTGAGGTCACCCACGTTGACACCGAGAGTAAGACGATTGCATTGTCGGACGGACAATCTCTTCCGTACGACAAGATTATTCTTGGAACCGGGGCAAGTCCTGTGGTTCCTCAGATTGACGGAATTGACCTGGAAGGTGTTTTCACATTGAGATCTTCACCTGATGCGGAAAAAATCCGAGATTACATGGAGACACGGAAACCGGAAAAACTGATTTTTATTGGAGCAGGATTTATCAACCTGGAATTGGCTTCACTTCTTTCAGAAACAAGACCGGACTTCTATGAGATCACCATCATAGAACTTCTGGGACATCCTCTTGCTGTCATGCTTGATAGCGAAATGGGTCGGACTGTTGGAGATTACCTCGAGGAAAAAGGGTTCCATATGATGATGGACCAGAGAGTGACAAAGATATTGGGAGATCAGGGAAGGGTGTCCGGTGTGGCACTGGAATCCGGGGAAAAGATCCCGGGTGAGATGGTCATCCTCTCAGTTGGTGCAAGACCGAATCTTGACCTGGCAAAAGAGATGCAATTGGAAATCAGTTCGTTCGGTGTGAAGGTGAATCAATATCTTGAAACCTCCAATCCCGATGTTCTGGCAGGTGGAGATTGTGTCGAGAAGATCCATTTTGTTACAAAAAAGCCCGCAGGGAGCCAACTGCGTGGTCCGGCTGTGATTCAGGGACGTCTCGCTGCAAAGAGATTGGCAGGATATGATATCGAATTTCCCGGCATACTCAACAACTCAGCAGTGCGACTATTCGAAAAATATATCGCAGCAACGGGTCTCACTGAACAAGCGGCTCAAAAAGAGGGGTACGATGCCCTGGGCGTCACGATAAATTCCCGAAGTAAACACGGAATGATCCCTGGAGTGAAACCATGGACTCTCAAACTGGTCTTTGATCAAAAAACACAGAAGCTTATCGGAGGACAGATCATCAGTGACAGCGGATCGGCAGTGAAAGAGATCGATACGGTGAATGCCCTGATTCTCGGAGAAAAGACCATTCCTGAATTAACCACTCTCATATGCGCTGGGAATCCGGATTGTTCATCGGAGCCGAGTCTCGAGCCAATTACCATCGCCGCGGAGCAGGCACTCCAGAAGATGAAGCGATTGTCATAACTGGAAATGGAGGTATATGTGAAAAAAAATGCAGGACTTTTTGGAGCTGGATTGATCATAGGTATGATTATCATGGGCCTTATTATGTGGAATGTAATGCCGAACATGATGCTCAACGTCAATAAGAGCAAGCTGGACTTTGAAGCGACAGTTTCGGAAATCAATGAGTCGGCGTCGAAGAATGGATGGATGGTCCCAAAGGTGTATGATATTTCGAAAAGTCTCCAAAAGGCAGGATATAATGACGTCACTCGAATCAAGATAATCTCTCTTTGCAAACCGAAATATGCAAGCACTATATTGAATGAGGACTCCAACAAGAAGGTCACTGGAATTATGCCATGCAGAATCGGTGTGTATGAGACCAAAGAAGGGCATGTCTTCATGTCAGAGATGAATATAGGTCTCATGAGTAAAATGTTCGGCGGGATTATAGAAGAGGTCATGACTCAGGTGGCAAAGGAAGAAACTGGAATGTTTCAGCATATCATGCAAGAGTAAAATAATATATTTAAACCTGTCCCTACATGAATTGATATCACTGTTAAATACATGGGCCGGTGCGGTGTGCCAGGTTCGGCGTTTGCCCGGCCTTTGTTCATATGTGGCAACCGAAGCAAGCAGCTGGAAAGGGGTGAACATGGATCACAGTACAACCAGAAAAACATGTGCCCCCTTTTCCTATAGGCCTTTCTGTCCAAGGACGAGTACCATGCATTGAAAGACAGTCTCGTAAATCAATACAGTGATTCATAACATCTGTAAAACTCCCCAGGAAACGTCCATCCTTTTTAATGGAACACCATAAATAATCAGTTATAAAGTATTTTCAACGAATATGTATGTTCTCTCCCCTATCCTTTGTAATGTCCTGAAAACGCCCTAAAGTTTATTTGCCTGAGTCCGATAATGAGTGAGAAGACGGTTGTATACCGGTTCTTCTGATTCACTTGCTGCTCAAGCTGTATTTCAATTTCATCCACGAACATCTTCTGTCAATATCCAGTGCTCATCTGTAAATGCTCTTTTCCCAAATCTCAGTGTCAGACTCAGATTGAAATTCCAAGGTACACTCTGAGTGCGATGTAGAAATTGGGGAAAAGATGAGTTTTGGCTCAGGCACTCAATCTCTTATTTAAAGGAGGAACGTTATGTTTAAAAAAGAGTTCTTCATTATCTTTGTCCTTGTTTTTCTTGCTTCAGCATTTGGCTGCACCAATCCCAATACACCTGCGGGACACGAAGGCTTTGTCTACGAAAAACCACGTTTTTTTGGAAAAGGCGGCTTCAGGGGAGTGACTAAGGGACCTGGGAATTATGGTGTTTCACTCTGGCGGAATGCGGTGATAAACATAGATTTAAGGCCGAATACATATGCAGAGCAATTCAAAATCCTCGCAAAAGATGACCTCAATGTATCCTTTCGATTCCATGCAATAATATCGTTGAAACCGGGAAGCATCCAAGACGTCATACAGAAATACGGCGGGAAGAATTGGTACAAACGGTTTGTAAAAGAACCTTTTCGGACTTTTGTCAGGAATGCTGTGCAGCAATATGATAGTAGAGCCATAAAAGAGAAAAGAGATGTGATTGCAAATGAAGTGGAGAGTAAGATGCAAAACCATTTAAAAGAAAGTCCTTTCCAGTTGGTCAGTTTGGTAGTGGGTAATATTGACTATCCGGATGTTGTGGCCAAGGCGGTAGAAGAGAAATTAGCAGCACAACAACTCTTGGAAGAGAAAAAGGTCCAAAAAGAAATCGCCAAAAGGGATGCGGAGATCAGGATTGAAGAGGCAAAAGGCATAGCCCAGGCCCAAAAGATCATCAATGCCACTTTAACATCAAATTATCTGCAGCATGAGGCGATCCAGACACAAAAAGCAATGGCCGACTCACCGAATCATACGACGGTCTATATTCCGGTGGGTCCTAATGGGATACCATTGGTATATACTCCTAAGAGATAATCAAAAATTGTAAAACCGAGAATATCCCTCATTCCCAACTCTTCGAAGGGGGGATATTGATACATCGTTATGGAACATGTTTCCATTATCTTAAGAAAGGATGAGCTACAATGTTGGAAAAAGATGAAATGGAAAGCATCAATAATGGATGGTCGGTAATACTCATTTTATGGCTAGCCATGTTTATCTCATTAGCCGTATATGTATTCGTTGGTCATATGGTTGGAGAAAAAGTTACAATTTTTTTGGGAGGAGACTCCTCCTTAGGGATATTGAGAGGCATTCTGTACGGGATTTCAATTGCAACCTTGTTCCTGACAAAATATATGCGGAATCTCCTATTGAAAAGTGAAAAGGGAAGTTTTCAAACAAGAAATCAAATCAATCAACATCCGGCTGTTGCAAAATATATCACTGCTGTAGTTGTTTCTCTGGCCATGTCAGAAAGCATAGGGATATACGGCTTGGTGCTTTTTTTCCTGGGAAAAAACACTATGGATCTGTATTCCTTGATTCTTCTTTCAGCGGTTGCCATGTTTTACTATCGTCCAAAGAAAGAAGAATTGTTCAATGTGGCCCAAACATTGAAAATACGAGAAGCAATCGGCTAAAGCATTAAGGGATGAAACCTCAGGGAAACTGAATCTTTTCGATCTGTGCAGTTACGCAGGGCTGCGGCAAGAGTCAACTTGGCTCATCACACAGGTCGAATTTTTCAAGACACAGCGATTTTATTCGTGTCCCTCATCTTCAATGAATTGCCACAGAGACTATGCAACATATGGTTATTTTTCTATTGTGCGTCTCTTTATAGTATCCCAGAATTGCATGACACACCACAAACGCCTTCATGCGTAGTCTTTTGCCAACAGGTTAATCTTTTCAATAACTTCATCAACCGTCTCCTTCAATTCCCCACCCATCTTCAGATACTCATCAGGGAATTCCTTCTTCATGAAATGCATTACAGCGTAATAAATCGGCTTGAACTTGTCCTTCATGTTGTGGGGATCTTCATATCTTGCCCTTTTTCATGACAATATATTTGTTGTCAACCCATGATGGCAATGAAAATATTGTCAACTAGTATATTGTTTCCTAATTAACATTGCAATTACTTCATGCTACAGAAATTGAATCGAGTTTATAACTCCATTTGAAAATGACCGGGTCCGCATTGATCTCATCGATAAACTGCATAATGCAATCTTTGAGTTCCTGCTTTGAGGATACTCGAATTCCCCGGAGCATTGTTTTGGCCATCTTTGAAAAAAACATTTCAATCAGATTCAGCCATGACCCATGCGTTGGGGTAAAAACAAAATCAAAACGATTAGGAACGGTTGCCAAATATCCGCGAGTTTCCTTGGAAATATGGGCGGAGTGGTTGTCCAAAATGATTCGGATCTTTACTTCAGGGGCATACTTTTTGTCTACCATCTTCAGGAATTGTACAAATTCACGGCTCCGGTGCCGATCAACCACTTGGGCATGTACCTTTCCAGTGAGCAGATCGATCCCCGCCATCAAGCTAACCGTTCCATGACGGATATACTCATAGTCCCGGGAGACCACCGTGAACTTTCCAGGTACGGGGGGCAAATCAGGAGCTTTGCCTTGAAGCGCCTGAATTCCCGGTTTTTCGTCATACGACAGAATGGCGACCATGGAGGAGACATCATTACTTGCTTCGCGTAAGAGTTGCACCTCTTTGTACACGCAAAGCACTTGTTTCATTTTGACATCAAATTCGGGATCACGTTTTTCCAGATAATAACGAATCTTATGGGGGCGTATCTCTCGTTGGGAAAGGATCTTGGATACAGTGCCACGCACCAGCTTCGACAGGCAGGGATGCCCTTGAGCCGGTCCATGCTCCCTTGCATGTTTAGCCAACAGGCGTGTCGTCCACAATTCGTAGGAATACCCAAGATCCTTGGGTTTCTGGCAGGCAAGGTCAACAAGCCAGGCCCGGGCCTCCGGTGTAATATTTTGTTTTCTTCCCGAACGGGGAAGGTCCCTAAGAGAGGTGAGTGCGCCCAATTGTAAGGCTTTATCAACGCAACGTTCGATCTTTGGGCGGTTGGTCTCGAACCGCCTGGCAATGGAGGAAATCGATTCTCCTCCGGCATACGCAAGCAGAATTTTGGCTCGTTCGACCTGTGCCGATGGCTCTGTTCGAGAACGACTGAATGATTTCAAGGCAGTTTCCTCTTCCTCAGTCAAAACCAATAGAGACCTTCTTCTCTTAAAAGGCATGGAATCACCTCCTTGTTGGGGTTTGAAATAACTATACCACAACTGGGAGGCTATTGCAATGTAATTTTGGAATCGAACTACTAGTGTCCGAACGAAAACTGTCTTTTTCGCCAATCTCTGCGTCAGATAAAAATTTTAATCCTCAAAATATCCAATATATTCCTGCGGTTAAAATTTTGATCTTCCTTGACCTTGACGAAAAATCCTGGTTTTCGTTCAGACACCAACTATATATTTTCATTCAAAAATGCGGCGAGAACGTTTTCCTTGACACTTTTCATTCCGTTTCTTATACTCATTTTTAAAATGTAACTCCTTATCAACCCTTATGAAATGGGGGATTTCGTATGAGAGAACAACGCGAAAAGGCATTGGGCCCCTACCGGGTCCTTGATCTTACTGATGAAAAAGGCTTTCTCTGCGGCAGGATATTTGCGGAACTGGGGGCCGAAGTGATCAAGGTCGAACCTCCTGGGGGAGACCCGGCTCGTAACAAGGGTCCTTTTTACGCCGACACACAGGACCCGGAGAAGAGCCTCTTCTGGTTTGCCTATAATGCCGGGAAAAAGGGCATCACTTTGGACATTCGTTCCCAAGAAGGGAAAGACATTTTAAGGAGGCTCGTCAAAGGAGCGGACTTTCTCATAGAGTCTTTTACTCCGGGACACATGGAAGATCTTGGACTTGGTTATGGAGACCTGGAAAAGATAAATCCCCGTCTCATCATGACCTCCATCACTCCATTCGGTCAGACAGGCCCATATGCCCATTGGACGGGCCCTGACATTGTGCCGTGGGCTCTGGGTGGGTATATGTGGATGAGCGGGGAACCGGAAAGAGCGCCGTTGCGAATCAGTCATCCCCCCCAAGTCTATCTTCATGCCGGCGCCATGGCATGTGTGGGTTCATTGATGGCCCTTTTTCACCGTAACAGGACGGGGCAGGGACAGCATGTGGATCTTTCAGCCCAGCAATGTCCCGTCTGGATGCTGACCCATACCTATTCCTACTGGGATTTGATGAAAGTCAATCTCACAAGGCAGGGGGGATGGCGGCAGTTTGGTCAAATTCGTATCAAGACCCTCTGGCCCTGCAAAGACGGACACATTACATTTCTGTTTTTGGGAGGACTCATCGGGGCAAAAGGGCAAAGAAGGCTTGTGGAACTCATGAAGCAGGATGGGATGGCGCCGGACTGGTTGATAGATTTCGATTGGGACAGTTTTGATGCCTTTACTGCAACGGACGAGAAGTTAAGCCCCATAACCGATATTTTCGGAAAATTTTTCAAGACCAAAACAAAGGCGGAGTTGCTCAAAGAAGCAGTACACAGCGGCATAATGCTCGCCCCCGTAAATACGGTACACGATGTTCTGCAAGATCCTCACCTGAAGGCCAGGGATTTTTGGGTTGAAGTGGAGCACCGGGAACTGGGTGCAACGATCACCTATCCGGGGCCGCCGTGCAAGATGTCCGAGACCCCATGGATCGTTCGGGGACGGGCGCCTCTCATTGGAGAGCATAATGAAGAAATATGCGGAAAGGAACATGGTCTCTCCGATAATGAAGTCGTCACCCCAAAACAAAACGGAGGGCATCCTGGTGTGGAGAAGAATGGTCCATTGGATGGAATACACATCCTTGACTTTACTTCCACTGTGCTTGGCCCCACTGTAACACGCTACCTTGCAGATCACGGGGCAACAGTCATCAAGGTGGAGTCCATGGCCCACCCTGAGACCCTGCGTTTAGCAACCCCATATGCCGGCAATGATCCCAATATCAATAAAAGCGGTTATTTCGCCGTATACAATGCGAGTAAACTGTCCTTGACTTTAAACATGCAAAAACCCAAAGCCAGGGAAGTGGCAAGGAAATTGGTAGAATGGGCTGATATTGTCACCGAATCTTTTGTACCGGGAGTCATGGAAAAGTGGGGGCTGAGTTATCAAGATGTGAAGAAGATCAAACCGAATATCATCATGGCATCCACCTGCCTCCAAGGACAGACGGGTCCTTATTCCGGTCACAGGGGATACGGTCAGATGGTCTCTGCCATGGCCGGCTGGTTTGAGTTGACTGGCTGGCCGGACAGCGAGCCCGTAGGACCTTATTCAGCCTATACGGACTGGGTGGATTGGAATTATCTTCTTCTCTCCATATTGAGTGCACTGGACTACAGAGACCGAACCGGAAAGGGCCAGTATATTGATCAATCACAATATGAAAGTGGCCTGAATTTTCTTGTGCCTGCGATCCTCGACTACACAGTGAACAATCGGATTGCCGGTCGAATGGGGAACAGAGACCCATATGCAGCGCCCCACGGAGCCTATCGCTGCCTCGGAGAAGACAGGTGGTGTGTCATTGCTGTGAGCAACGACGATGAATGGACGTCTTTCTGTGAGGTGACGGAAAATCCGGACTGGATCAAAGATCCGAGATTTTCCGGACAGGAAGCAAGAAAGAAAAATGAGGATGAACTTGACCGCCTTGTTGAGCAATGGACTACGCAACGCCATCCTGAAGATATCATGAAGATGATGCAGGAGAAAGGTGTTGCCGCTGCTGTTGTGCAGAATGCCGAGGATCTCTTCAGAGATCCGCAGTTACAACATAGAAACCACTTTGTGACATTGAATCACGCTGAAATGGGACCCCATTGTGTCGGTTCTTCCGTGTTCAAACTCTCAAAGTGCCCCAATGCTCCCACATCCCCTGCACCTCTCTTGGGAGAACACAACGAATATGTGCTTAAAGATATCTTGGAATTATCTGATGACGAGATCGGAGACCTGGTGGCTGAAGGGGTTTTGGAGTAACCTCTTCAGCCCAATACAGTTTTTTTATATCAAATGGCCAGTGACAACTCCACTATTAGAGCCAGGATGATCCAACCGGGGATGCATACGCCTATTGCGCGCATGATGCTTTTGTACTGGAGGGTCATTCTCACCGTCATCACGAGAGCAACCAACATCCATACGGAAGTGATAAAGAATACTAACTGTTCAGATCCCGGGAGCAAACCCAACACTCGGATCAGAGCGGGAGAACCGGCAAAAGCAATAATCCGCAACAATTCCGCCTTGTTCGCACTCGTTTCAGTTTCTGGAAGAAGCTTGACCCCTATATAATACGTAATGATCGAGCACACA